>JBGSJU010000427.1:0-5237 GCA_041741655.1 Rhodobacterales bacterium | reverse complement strand
GGTGCGTGGCGGAATGGTTGGCGCGGATGGCGCTGCGGCGCGCGTGGTCGACGGTCAGGACGGCGCCAGTGCCGGCGGTCAGATGACCTTCGGTCACCTCGACCTGATGCAGAAACAGGCCCGCGACCTTCTTGGTATCGGTCACCCGCGCCAGGCCGGTCGCGGTGCGGATGGTGCCGGTATCACCGACCTGCCCGCCCGCTTCGGCGTAGAACGGCGTCTGGTTCAGCACCAGCGTCGCCATGCCACGCGCTTCGGCCACCGCCTGCCCGTCCGCCACGATGGCGACGATCTGCCCCTCTGCGGTCTCGGTGTCATAGCCGAGGAAATCCGTTGCTCCATGGCGTTCGGCAAGGTCCAGCCAGATCGTGGCATCCGCCGTTTCGCCGGTGCCGACCCATGCGGCCCGGGCCATGGCCTTTTGCTGGGCCATCGCGGCGTCGAAGCCGTCGATTTCCACACCGCGCCCCTTTTCACGCAGCGCGTCCTGCGTCAGGTCCAGCGGAAAACCGTAGGTGTCATACAGCTTGAACGCCGTCGCGCCGGGCAGATCGGCGCCATCGGGCAGATCGGCCAGTTCCGCATCCAGCAGGCGCAAGCCGCGGTCCAGCGTGGTCTTGAACCGGGTTTCCTCCAGCTTCAGCGTTTCCTCGATCAGGGCGCGGGCCCGGGTCAGTTCGGGATAGGCCTCGCCCATCTGGCGCACCAATTCGCCCACCAGCCGGTGCATCACCGGATCCTTGGCGCCCAGCATATGCGCATGGCGCATCGCGCGGCGCATGATCCGGCGCAAGACATAGCCGCGCCCATCGTTGGCCGGCATCACCCCGTCGGCGATCAGGAACGACGTGGACCGCAGATGATCCGCGATCACCCGGTGATGGATGCGGCCGGGCCCGTCGGGATCGGCACTGGTCGCCTGCGCCGACGCCTCGATCAATGCGCGCATCAGGTCGGTGTCGTAATTGTCATGCTTGCCCTGCAGCAGTGCGCCGATCCGTTCCAGCCCCATGCCGGTGTCGATCGACTGCATCTCCAGCGGTTTCAGCGTGCCATCGGCGAACTGTTCGTTCTGCATGAACACGTTGTTCCAGATCTCGATGAACCGGTCGCCGTCTTCGTCCGGCGACCCGGGCGGGCCGCCGGCGATGGACGGCCCGTGGTCATAGAAAATCTCGGTGCAGGGGCCGCACGGCCCCGTTGGCCCCATGCGCCAGAAATTGTCATCGCTGGCGATGCGGATGATCCGGTCCTCGGGCAGGCCCGCGATCTTTTTCCACAACCCCGCCGCCTCGTCATCGGTGTGATAGACAGTGACGGTCAGCTTTTCGGGCGCCAGCGCAAAATCGCGGGTCAAAAGCTCCCAGGCATAGGCGATGGCCTGCTCCTTGAAATAATCGCCAAAGCTGAAATTGCCCAGCATTTCAAAGAAGGTATGGTGCCGCGCCGTGTAGCCTACATTATCGAGGTCGTTGTGTTTGCCGCCCGCACGCACGCATTTCTGCGCCGAGGTGGCGCGTTTGTAGTCGCGCCGTTCCACTCCGGTGAACAGGTTCTTGAACTGCACCATGCCGGAATTGGTGAACATCAGCGTCGGATCGTTTCGCGGCACCAGCGGCGAGGACGCCACCACCTGATGCCCGTTGCGGGCAAAGAAATCGAGGTAGGTGGCGCGGATGTCTTTGAGGCTGGTCATGTTATTCTTCCGGCTTGGTCTGGGGCTTGGTCTGGGGCTTTGCCCGATTTAGCCGCCGGGCGTCACACTGTCCATGGCGATGCGCGCGGTGGCGGCGGAATGCGAAACGGGGTGGCGCCTGGCGCCACCCCGTCCCAGAAATTCCTTGCGCTCGGTTCGCATGGGCCGGACAAGGTTTTGCCCGGCCGGCCTGCGATTGTCGGACCCTCAGCCTTCCATCACATCCTCGTTGGTTTCGCCACCGGCGAAACCAAGGTCAAGCCCGTGCGAGGCGCGGATCTTGTCCTCGATTTCCAGCGCGAGGGCGGGATTGTCCCGCAGGAATGTCTTGGCGTTCTCGCGCCCCTGCCCCACGCGTTCGTCGCCATAGGAATACCACGCGCCCGATTTCTCGATTACGCCGGCCTTCACGCCCAGATCGATCAATTCGCCGGTCTTGGAAATGCCTTCGCCATACATGATGTCGAATTCCACTTGCTTGAAGGTCGGTGCGACCTAGTTCTTGACCACCTTGACGCGGGTGGCGTTGCCGACGATTTCCTCGCGGTCCTTCACGGCGCCGATGCGGCGGATATCCAGACGGACGCTGGCATAGAACTTCAACGCGTTGCCGCCGGTGGTGGTTTCGGGCGACCCGAACATCACGCCGATCTTCATGCGGATCTGGTTGATGAAGATCACCATGCAGTTCGACCGGCTGATCGACCCGGTCAGCTTGCGCATCGCCTGGCTCATCAGACGGGCGTGCACGCCGACGGACGAATCGCCCATGTCGCCTTCCAGTTCGGATTTCGGGGTCAGCGCGGCGACCGAGTCGACCACCACCAGGCTGACGGCACCGGACCGCACCAGCGTATCGACAATCTCCAGTCCCTGTTCGCCGGTATCGGGCTGCGAGATCAGCAGATCGTCCAGATTAACGCCAAGCTTTTTCGCATAGAGCGGGTCCAGCGCGTGTTCGGCATCGACGAAGGCGCAGATGCCGCCCTTCTTCTGTTCCTCGGCCACCACATGCAGCGTCAGCGTGGTCTTGCCCGAGCTTTCCGGGCCGTAGATCTCGATGATGCGGCCCTTGGGCAGACCGCCGATCCCAAGCGCGATGTCCAGACCCAGCGATCCAGTCGAGGTCGCCTCGATCTCCATCACCGGATTGTTGGCCCCGAGCCGCATGATCGAGCCCTTGCCGAACTGGCGTTCGATCTGCGCCAGCGCAGAGTCGAGGGCCTTTTGCTTGTCCGCGTTGCGTTTCGTGTCCATCGAAAGAAGATCTGCCTGTGCCATGTCCTGTTCCCTTATTCCACAGCCCACCGGGGGCGGCAATGCCAGCTTTGTTCGCTTTGTGTTCTTGCTGTCCGGTATGTGGACAAATCAGGAACAAATCAAGTCGAATTTTCCACTTCGCCAGTGTCACCCGGCATGGTTAAGAAGATGTTGACGGATATCCGGGGCAAGGAGCGGGCATGCTGGTTTTCTGGAAAGAACGGCTGGTTTTTCTGTCCGTGCCGAAAACCGGCACCACGGCATGGGAGGCCGCACTGGCCCCGCGCGCGGCCATGTCGATCCAGGATCCGCCGGAATTGAAGCATGCGCCGGTCTATCGCTACAACCGGTTCATCCGGCCCATGCTGGAGAAGTTCGGCGCAACGGATATGGAGACCCTGGCGGTGATGCGTGATCCGGTGGATTGGCTGGGCAGCTGGTATCGGTATCGGCGACGGGCCTTCATGGCCGGGCAACGCAACAGCACGGAGAATGTCAGTTTCGACCAGTTTCTGACCGCCTGGATGGACGATCACCCGCCGCCTTTTGCCAATGTCGGCAGCCAGGCCCGATTTCTGGAACAACGCCCCAATGGCACCGGGGTGACCCATCTGTTCCGCTATGAGGATCAGGCCGGGCTGCGCGCCTTTCTGCAAGACCGGCTTGGCGAGTCGATCGAAACCGGACGGGCCAATGTGTCGCCCGCGATGGCGCTGGATGTTTCGCCTGCCGTCATGACCCGGCTGCACGAAAAGGCCGCCGCGGATTTCGCGCTTTGGAACGCGATTGCGGTTCGGGGCGGCGGGTGACGATGCCTGAGACAATGCTTTTGACGGCGGGCCAACGGCACCGCGTCAGTGCAGCTGGCGTTGTACGGTGTCGGTCAGTTGCGTCAGGGAAAACGGCTTGGCGAGGAAAACCGAATTCGGGATCTGGGCCCGCGCCCGGCTGAACCCGTCCTCGGCATAGCCCGATACGAACACCACGCCGACCCCGGGCCGCTTGACAAGGGCTTCGGTGACCCAGGTCGGGCCATCCTTGCCCGGCATCACGACATCGGTCACGAACAGGTCGACCGCCATGCCGGCATCTTCCAGCAGGGCCAGCGCGGTTTCCGCCGTTTCCGCCTCGATCACCGTATAGCCGCTGAGCCGCAGAGCGCGGGAGGCAAAGGCGCGAACGGGCGCTTCGTCCTCGACCAGAAGGATCGTGCCTTCGGACCGGTGCGCGGTCGGGGCCGGCACCGGATCGGCGGGACGGACATTGGCACTGGCCGGACCCGGTTCATAGGCCGGAAACAGCAATGAAAAGCTGCTGCCATGCCCGGGGACGGAATCGACAAAGATATAGCCGCCCGATTGCTTGACGATGCCGTAAACGGTGGACAGGCCCAGCCCGGTGCCTTCGCCAGTCCTCTTGGTGGTGTAGAACGGTTCGAAAATCTTTTGCAGCTTGTCGGGCGGGATGCCACACCCGGCATCGGTGACGCGCACCGACACATAGGCCCCGGCCGGCACGACGACCCGGTCGCGCAACATCGGCTCGGTCAGCGCACGCGCTTCGGTTTCGATGCGGATCTCGCCCTGCCCGGCCATCGCGTCACGGGCGTTCACCACAAGGTTCATGATGACCTGTTCGATCTGGCGTTTGTCGGCGCGGATCGGCGGCAGCGCCGGGTCATGCGCCAGAACAAGGTGCACCCGTTCCCCGACGAGGCGGTTCAAGAGATGCGTCAGGTCGGACAAGGTTTCGCGCAGGTCCAGACGTTCCGGCGACAGGGTCTGCTTGCGCGAGAACGCCAGCAATTGTCCCACAAGGGCCGCCGCGCGATTGGCGTTCTGGCGGATCTGCATCAGGTCGGCAAAATCTTCGTCGCGCGGTTCGTGGCGCAACAGCAACAGGTCGCAATGGCCGGAAATTGCGGTCAGCAGATTGTTGAAGTCATGCGCCACGCCGCCGGCCAGCTGCCCGATCGCCTGCATCTTCTGGCTTTGGACAAATTGCGCCTCCAGCGTCTTGAGGTCGGTGGCGTCCGTCAGGATCGCCAGGATCCCCTGCCCGTCCAGCGGGCCTTCCATACGTTTCATGCTGACCTGCACGAACACCTCGTGGTCATTGCGTTTCAGGCGCAGGAATTCCGGTTTGGCCGTGCCGCGCCGGGCGGCGATGTCGTCCAGCCAATCCTGCACGGCGCGACCCAAGCCTTCCATCAAGGCGGGCAGGGGTTGTCCGGTCCGCGCCTCGGGGCCGAGGTTCTGCGCCTGCGCGGCACCGAGAACGA
>JBGSJU010000426.1:0-2173 GCA_041741655.1 Rhodobacterales bacterium | reverse complement strand
AGGCCGTCGCCTGCGGCGCGCCCGGCAAACCTGACAGCACGAGGGCCGGTCACGCTCCCCTGAACGTCATGGTCGCGGGCCTTGGTCATTCCACCGCAAACAGCGATACCATGACCTGACCCGCCCGCCGCGCGCCCGTGCCTACGAACAAGGTCCGGTTGACCCAGTCATAGCGTGGATCACCCGATTCCAGCCGCGCCTGCGTGCGCATGTAATAGGCGGCATGAGGCACATCCTCGCCACGGGCAATCGCCGCGATCACCTCGGCGGGGCCATGGCGATAGCCGTAGTTGCGGATTTCCACCGTGGCGCCATCATCGGTTTCCAGCGCATAGCGGGTATCCAGTTCGGCCACGCCATTGCCCCAGATCGTCTGCCAATCCGCGCCAAGGTTCAGGATGCGCCCGTTCAGGCGCGGACCCGCGACCGTGCCGCCGATGATCGGAATGATCCGGCGCAGCCCGGCGCGACCCGGCCCAAGGGTGCGGATCGGGTCAAGATCGACGAAAAGGTCGCAGACATGGGCAAGTTGCGGCGCGGGAAAGCTGGCGGTCATCGCGTTCTCCGTTGATCGGGGGGCAGGAATTGCTATCAATCATAGCGAAACCTGGGGAGGGGGCAAATGATGGCTGCGTTCTGGACGCCTGCGTTCGATATCACGCACCGCGCCGATGGCACGATCCTGATGACGCATCGGGGCACGGCACCGGCACTGGCATCATCCATACCTTCCCGTATTGCCCATTGGGCGCAGACCAAGCCCGATGCCATCGCGCTGGCGGAACGGGCGGGCGAAGGGTGGCGGCGCGTGACCTATGCCGCGCTGTGGGACGCGATGCGGCAGATCGGGGGCGGTCTGCTGGCGCGGGGTCTGGGGCAGGATCGCCCGGTGATGATCCTGTCGGAAAATTCGGTGGACCACGCCATGGTCGCGCTGGCCGGACATATGGTGGGGGTGCCGACGGCGGCGATATCCACTGCCTTTTCGCTGGTGTCCACCACGCATGACAAACTGCGCGAAGCGGCGGCCCAGTTGCGCCCCGGTCTGGTGTTTGCCGCCGATCCCGTGCGCTATGGCCCGGCCATCGCGGCACTGGGCCTGCCGCATGTCACACATGCCGCCGACCTGCATGGCGACCCCGCACTGGCGGATGCGGCCTTTGCCCGGATGACGCCGGACATGGTGGCGAAATACCTGTTTACCTCGGGGTCCACCGGCAGCCCGAAGGCGGTGATCAACACCGTGGGCATGCTGATGCGCAATCAGGACATGGTCGCAGATTGCTTTCGGTTTCTGGCCGCGCATCCGCCGGTTCTGGTCGATTGGGCGCCTTGGAGCCATACGGCCAGCGGCAACAAGGTTCTGCACATGTGCCTGTGCGCCGGCGGCGCGTTCCATATCGACGCCGGCAAACCTGCACCCGCGCTGATCGGGGAAACCCTGCGCAACCTGCGCGACGTGGCGCCGACGTGGTATTTCAACGTGCCCGCCGGGTGGGACATGCTGGTGGCGGCGTTCAAGGCTGATCCCGCTTTGGCGGACCGGTTCTTTTCGCGCATGGACATGATGATGTATGCAGGCGCCGGCATGGCGCAACATCTGTGGGATGACATCCGCGCGCTGGCCCGCCAACACGCCGGTCACGACGTGCTGCTGACGACGGGTCTGGGCGCGACGGAAACCGGGCCGTTTGCCTTGATGTGCACCGATCATCAACGGTCGTCCGGCAACATCGGCGTGCCGGCGAAGGGGATCACGCTGAAACTTGTGCCGAACGACGGCAAGTTGGAGGCGCGGTTGCGCTCGCCCTCGATCACGCCGGGCTATCTGGGCGCACCGGAGGCGACGGCGGCGGTGTTCGATGACGAGGGGTTCTATTGTCTGGGCGACGCGCTGCGCCCCGCCGACCCCGATGACCTGACGCAAGGGTTCTTCTTCGACGGGCGCATCGCCGAGAATTTCAAGCTGGCGACCGGCACATGGGTCGCGGTGGGGGCGTTGCGTGCCGCGCTGGTCGATGCCTTGGGTGGGTTGGTGCGCGATGCCGTCATTCTGGGCGAGGGGCGCGATGAACTGGGCGCCTTGCTGATCCCGGCGCCGGGGGCAGACATGGACGAGATCGCCGCGCGTCTGGCGGTCTTTGCGGCACAGGCGACGGGGTCGGCCAGCCGG
>JBGSJU010000425.1:0-1553 GCA_041741655.1 Rhodobacterales bacterium | reverse complement strand
TGGGCAGCGCTTGACCGACGCGAGGCCGCCTATGCCCGCCAGCCGCTGGGCGCAGCCTTGCAGGACGCCCCGCCGGGCGTGACCGATGCGGCGATTTATGTCATCCCCGACGGCCGGCACACAGCCCCGACCGCGGCGAACCCGATCTTGCTCAGCTATCTGGACGTTGTGGCGCAAGGCTATCTGCACCAGTTCGGCACCGATGGCCTTGCTGCGTTCTTTTCCACCACCGGCGGCTGGCAGGCCCCGGTGCTGGATGACCGCGCCATGCCGCGCTATCCCCGCCACCAGGTGCTGACCGGGGCAGAGCGGCGGCTGGTGGACGGCCATCTGGGCGCGCTGGGGGTGGTGCGGCTGGCGCCCTGACCAGCACAGGACCGTTCCAACGGAAAAACCTTCCGCATCGTGGGATTTCCCCCACGTCATCCCGATCAAGCCTGTTGACGGACGCCACCGCTGCCCGCAGTCTGCCAACACCGGGACGGGATCCCCGGTGCGCGGCATCGCTTCTGGAGGGGGGCGCGTCGCAACGACCGGGAACACCCGGCGCGGCCTGATTGGTCCGGACAACAGGGGAGGATTGCGTGGGGGTTCTGCAACTTCTGATCAGCGGGCTGGCCAATGGCTGTGTCTATGGCCTGATCGCGCTGGGATTCGTGCTGATCTACAAGGCGACCGAGGCGGTGAATTTCGCCCAAGGCGATTTCATGATGCTGGGCGCCTTTGTCACGCTTGGCCTTGTGAACCCCGAATACATGGGCATCCCGTTCTGGCTGGCGCTGCCCCTGGTGTTCCTGATCATGGGGGTGTTGGGGTATCTGCTGGACCTGATCGTGCTGCGCGCGGTGTTCGGGCAAAGTCAGGTCGCGGTTATCATCCTGACCATCGCGGTGGGGTTCATCATCCGCTTTGTCGTCGGCGCGATCTGGGGCCATGAACCGCAATCGCTGCAATCGCCGCTGTCCTTGGGCGATGTACGGTTGGGGACGCTGGTGTTGGGGTTGGCCGATGTGGCGGTGATTGTCGTCACACTGCTGATGACGCTGGCGCTGTGGCAGTTCTTTCAACGCACCAAGATCGGTCTGGCGATGCAGGCGGCCAGCCAGAACCAGATGGCGGCCTATTACATGGGCATCCCGGTGAAACGGGTGCAGGGCATGGTCTGGGCGCTGGCCGGGATCGTCGTCGCCGTGGCAGGCATCTTGTATGCGTCGAAAGGGTCCATCGACCCCACGGCGGGGTTCATCGGGATCAAGGCCTTTGCGGCGGCGGTGATCGGCGGATTCGGGTCTTTGCCGGGTGCGCTGGCCGGCGGGCTGATCGTCGGGTTGATCGAGCCCTTTGCCGCCCGCTACCTGCCCCCCGGCTACAGCCAGATCGCGCCCTATGCGCTGCTGATTGCGGTGCTGTTGTTCCGTCCGCACGGCCTGTTCGCGCAGGTCCGCGCCAAAAAGGTCTGACGCCATGCGGTTTCATTTCAAGACCAGCTATGATCAGGACATCAACCTGTTCATCGACGCCCGCAAGGCGATCAGCTATGGCCTGTTGTTGGC
>JBGSJU010000424.1:0-2562 GCA_041741655.1 Rhodobacterales bacterium | reverse complement strand
GCTCGGCGCGGCAGGGGCCACGCTGACCGATCTGCGCGCCCCCGAGGTGGTGGCGGCGATGGCCAATGCCGGGCCGCTGTTCACCGCCGAGGCCTATGGCATCTGGAAGGATGTGATCGAGGCCGCGCCGCATCTGATGTTCGCCGAGGTGCTGAAACGGTTCCGCACCGGCGCGGATGTGCGCGCCGCCGATTATGTCGCACTGTGGCGCGCCTTGCGGGGCCAGCGCGCGGTCTGGGACGCGCGGATCGCCGGCTTTGACGCGGTGCTGATGCCGACGGTGGCGATTGCCCCGCCGACCGTGGCAGAACTGGCCGATGGCGCGCATTTCACCGCCCGCAACCTGAAGGCGCTGCGCAATACCCGCGTCGGCAATCTGATGGGGTCGGCGGCGGTGACATTGCCCACCGGAATCCCGTGGGCTGGCCTGACGATCCTTGGGTCGGGCGGGTCCGAGGCGCGGTTGTTGCGGATCGCCGCCGCCGCCGAACGCGTGTTGGGGTAGACGGTCAAGCGCTCCCCCGGTTGCGGCCCCATCCGGGATACTGTGGGCAAGATGCATGCGCCAGCGTCGCAAATGCCACAATGGGTGGGTGCAGCGGTCGGTTGACGCGGCATGACACTGGACGCAACCCGCGCGCTTGCGCTATCGTGTTGCAAACGGGGCGCAACAGACCCCGGCGATGAGGCAGTCATTCATGGTCCCCGAGCGGTTTTCAAACCTGCCCGCTTATGCCTTTCCGCGCCTGCGCGCGTTGCTGGACCCGCATCCTGCGGGCGGCCCGGTCGTGCACATGACCATCGGTGAACCGAAACACGCGTTTCCGGCGTGGATTTCCGACATTGTCATGCAGAACATGGCCGGTTTCGGGGTCTACCCGCCGAACGAAGGCACCCCGGAATTGCGCGCCGCCTGTGCGGCATGGATGCAGCGGCGCTATGGCGTGACGCTGGACCCCGAAACACAGGTGATGGCCGCGAACGGCACGCGCGAGGCGCTCTATAACGCCTGCATGGCGCTGGTGCCTGAACAGGTGCGCGGCCAGCGCCCGGCGGTGCTGATGCCGAACCCGTTCTATCAGGTTTACATGATCGGCGCGATTTCGGTGGGCGCCGAACCGGTGTTCGTGCCGGCAACGCGCGACGGTGGCTATCTGCCCGATTACACAAGCCTGCCGCCTGCCGTGCTGAACCGCGTCGGGGCCGCCTATATCTGCTCGCCCGCCAATCCGCAGGGCGCGGTGGCGTCCCGCGCCTATTGGCGCGACCTGATCGGGCTGGCGGAACGCTATGGGTTCCGCATCTTCGCCGATGAATGTTACGCCGAGATCTATCGTGGCGACGTGCCGCCCCCCGGCGCGCTGGAGGTGGCGGCCGACATGGGCGCGGACCCGGATCGCGTGGTGGTGTTCCATTCGCTGTCGAAACGGTCGAACCTGCCCGGCCTGCGCGCAGGGTTCATCGCGGGCGGGCCGAAAAGCATCGCGGCGGCAAAGCAACTGCGCGCCTATGCCGGCGCCCCGATCCCCCTGCCGTTGCAGAAGGTGGCCGAGGCGCTATGGGCCGACGAGGCGCATGTGATTGAAAACCGCCGCCTCTATGGCGAAAAATACGTCGTTGCCGATCAGGTGTTTCGCGGCGTGAACAGCTATCGCGGGCCGGACGCCGGGTTCTTTCTGTGGCTACCGGTCGAGGATGGCGAGGCGGCGGCGCTGAAGGCCTGGACGCAGACGGGCGTGCGGGTCTTGCCGGGCGCTTATCTCAGCCAGCCGGATGCGGCGGGGCAGAACCCCGGAAAAGGCTATGTGCGCGTCGCCATGGTGGCACCCAAAGACGAGACGGAAGCCGGGCTGATCCGCCTGCGCGACTGTCTGTACGGATAACAAGAAACGAGGACAGGCATGGCATATCAGACCCGGGGGCGCGATCCGCTGTTCGACACCGACATGGCGCAGGCCATCGAAAAACGCAGCCGCGAATTGATCGGTCTGGCGCTGTTTCTGGCGGGGCTGATGATTGCGGCGGTGCTTTACAGCTATTCCCCCGATGACCCGTCGTTCCTGACCTCGACGGATCGTCCGGTGAACAACTGGCTGGGCCGCAGCGGCGCCGCCATTGCCGCGCTCTTGGTCATCCTGATCGGGGTGGCCGGATGGGCCTTGACGCTGGTGCTGTTGGGCTGGGGGCTGCGGTTTGTGTTGCATCATGGCGCGGTCCGGGCGTTGGAACGGCTGATCCTTGCCCCGATCTGGATCGCGCTGGTGGCCATCCATGCCGCCACGATGGTCCCGGGGGCGGCTTGGGGGCAATCCTTTGGTCTTGGCGGGTATTTCGGTGACATGGCCTTGGGACTGCTGCTCAGCCTGCTGCCGATGGGCGCGGCGCTGGCGTTGAAACTGATCTCGCTGGTCAGCGCGATCGCGGTTCTGGCGTTCGGTGCCTATGTGCTGGGGTTTGACCGCGCCGAACTGACCCGGCTGCGCCATTTCCTGTGGCTGGGTCTGGTGGTCAGCTATGACGCGCTGCGCGGCGTGATGGGGCGCGGCGCCGGTCAGGCGATGG
>JBGSJU010000423.1:0-3059 GCA_041741655.1 Rhodobacterales bacterium | reverse complement strand
CCAGATGCGCCAGCGCCGCCGCCTGCAACCGCGAGGCCAGATCGGGCAACTGGACCCCCCAATGCGCCGGTGCGCGGTTGGCAGTCATCAACAGGCCATAACCTTCGGCGCGCAGCAGATTGTGCAGGTGGAACAGCGCCGCCTCGGCTTCGGGGTGGCCCGCGACGGTCGGGGCATCCTCGACCACCACCGGACCGGTTGCGAGGCTTGCGATGTCACTGGCCGCCAGATCCGCCCCGGCCACCATCCGGGCGCCGGTCATCGCCGCCCAGACATACGCCAGATGGGTCTTGCCCGCGCCATCGAGCCCAATCACGATCAATTTGCCCTGTGGCCAGTCCCGCCAGCCGTCGATCATCGCCAGCGCGAGCGCGTTGGATGGTGCGACCATGAAATCCGCACGCCCCAGCGCAGTGCGCACGGGCAGATCAAAGCTGAGTTGCCGGGTCACGCGGCGCTATCCTCGTCGTCCGGGGTATCTGTGTCGCGCACATCCGCCAGCCCGCGATAGAGCCGGCTGTCGGTATAGCGCCCGATGACATAGCGCAACAGCACGCCGATCGCGGCCGCGACGGGCACCGCCACCAACAGGCCCACAAACCCGAACAGCGCGCCGAACACCGCCAGCGCGAAGATCAGCCAGACCGGATGCAGCCCGACCGAGGATCCAACAAGGCGCGGGGTCAAGAAATTGCCCTCGATGAACTGGCCGAACAGGAAGATGGCGGCGATCAGACCCACGGTCAGCCAGTCGCCCCAGAACTGGAACAGGCCCAACCCGATGGCCAGCGCCCCCCCGACCAGCGATCCGACATACGGGATGAAGGTGATAAGCCCCGCGACCGCCCCGATCACCAGCCCGAACTGCAACCCGACCAGCATCAAGGCTACGGCATAGAAGGTTCCCAGCATCAGGCACACCACGCCCATGCCGCGAATGAACGAGGCCAGCACCGCGTCGATTTCAGCGGCCAGTTGCCGGATCACCGGGGCGTGGTCGCGCGGCAGCAGCCGGTCGATGGCCGCCACCAGATTGTCCCAGTCATACAGCAGATAGACCGCGACAACCGGCACCACCACCAGCAGCACCACCACGTTCAACAACGATGCGGCCGAGGACAAAACAGTATTCAGAAACTCGGTGCCCTTGGCGGCAAGGGTTTCGCCAACGCTTTTCAACGACTGGTTCAGCACGCTTTCCGGCTCGACGATTTCGGGGAAACTTTCGGTCAGAAAGGCGCGCAGGTCGGTAAACAGCTGCGGCGCGACATTGAACAGCGCGACGGATTGATTGATCAGCGTGGGCAAGACCAACAGGACCAGGACGATGAAGGCCAGTACCGCCGCAACCGTGATCACCGCCACCGCCAGCCCGCGTGACGCGCCAGCCCGTTCCAGACGGTCGGCGATGGGATCGAGCAGATAGGCAATGGCCCCGCCCAGCACAAATGGCAGGATCACATTGCCAAGGATGTACAGCAGCACGAAAAATACCGCCGCCGCGATGCCCCAATAGCGTAGCTGATCCTTTACCGGCAGGGCCATGGCGCGCTCCTTTCGAGTGTTGTGGCGTCTGCGGGGGGGGATTTCAAGGTGTGGCAGGTATTCGTCCCCCCGCCCCGCGCCACCGCCTCGCAACTTTGTCAGCACGCGCTTACGCGGGCTGGCATAAGCCCTGCGTGGATCGACGCGGGGGCAGATCGGGGTCAGGTGTCGGACATGGCCCGGGCATCCCGCCCCGGCCCTGATCCAAGGAACCACGCCATGACCAACACATTCCGGATTGCTGCCGCCCTGATCCTGCTGCCTTTCGCCGCCGCGGCACTGCCCGCCGTGGGCGACGTTGTCGGCACCAACCCGACGGATGCCACCGCCGCGCTGGCCAAGGCCGGCTGCAACGTCATCGAATACGAGGCCGAGAACCGCAAGATCGAAGCCAAATGCACCGACGCCAACAAGGTGCGTTGGGAAATCTACATCGACCCGCAGACCGGCGTTGTCACGCAGGTCAAGGCGGACGATTGAGCCATGGCAAACCAGACCCACAACACGTTGCCGCACGCGGCACCTTGGGACCCGGTCGTGCGGATCACGCATTGGGCGGTGGCCTTGGGGGTGGTGGTGAACGGGCTGCTGGTGAAACCCGGCGGCACGATTCACATCTGGGTTGGCTGGGCGTTGGTCGGGCTGTTGCTGGTGCGTATCCTGTGGGGCTTTGTCGGCCCCACACGGGCGCGGTTCGCCAGCTTTCCGCCCGATCCGCGTACCACCCTGTCGCATCTGGCTGACCTGCTGCGCGGGCGGGCCAAGGACTATCCGTCGCACAACCCGGCGGGCGCGATGATGGCCTATGCCTTGTGGGCACTGCTGGCGGTCACGCTGGTGACCGGGCTGGTCATGACGCGCGGCGACAGCCCGGTGACGATCGCCGAGGAAAAGGCCGCCGTTGCGGCGGGCGACTGGTCCGTTCTGGTGCGCGACGGTGATGACGATGATGAAGTGGATGGAGGACTGGCCGACGCCATGGAGGAGGTGCATGAAGTGGCGGCCAACCTGATCCTTGTGCTGGCGTTGCTGCATGTCGCTGGTGTCATCATCGAAGGCCGCGTCTTGCGCCGGAACCTCGTGCGACCGATGATCCTGGGAGGGAAGTGACCAAGATGGAACGACCAACCGCATCAGCCGGTGCCGTCACCAAAAGCGCAGGGCGGCAATCTGCCGCCCTGGCCCTGATTCTGGTGATCCAGGCGATTGCGGCGGTGTTCTTTCTGGGCGACGCGATGGGCGATTTCCGGTCCGCCCCCTTGGCGCCGCATACGCTGTTGGAAGGGTTCGTCGCTTTGGCGCTGTTGTTGGGCGTCGGCTTTGCCGCGTGGGAACTGCGCCGCACGCTGGCCCGGATGGAGGCGCAGGAACGCGCGCTGGACATGGCGCGCGGCGCTATGGCCGAGGTGATCGACCTGCAGTTCGCCGATTGGGGCCTGACACCTGCGGAATGCGACGTCGGTATGCTGGCGCTGAAGGGGCTGGATGTGGCCGAGATCGCCGCGATCCGCGGC
>JBGSJU010000422.1:0-3488 GCA_041741655.1 Rhodobacterales bacterium | reverse complement strand
CGGCCGCCGCCGATGCCTTTCCGCGGCAGGCGTTGCACGCCGCGACGCTGGGATTCGTGCATCCAGTGACCGGGGCGCAGATGCGGTTTGCCGCCCCGTTGCCGGCAGATATGGCCGATCTGCTGGCGATGCTGCGTGGCTGACGCTGCGACGCCGCATTGCGGGCGCAGAAACATCTTGTAACATCGCTGTGACCCGCATACCCTGACAGACGTGCTGGGATGCCAGTAACGATGCGGAGATTTCGCAACCGTCCCCGAGGACGGGCCGACGATGAAGAGGCCACAGCAGCCTGTGTCACGTCTGACAGGCCCGGTGCCAATAGCGCCCCGCCGACACCACCCAAACGATCCCATGTCATCATCAAGGACTAATTAGGTGCCCCCTGATATCCTCGACCAGCTGCGCAGTGGCGCGCTGGTGCCGGCGGTTTCCCAAGACGAAGGCGCGCTTGATATCGCCGATTTCCTGCGCGACGAACCACCGCCGGAAGACCCGGCGCTGGTCCGCCAGCGGCAGGGGTTTGCCGCGCTGACGCTGGGCGCGGTCGGCGTGGTTTACGGCGATATCGGCACCTCTCCGATCTATGCCTTTCGCGAGGCGCTGAAGGCCACGGGCGGCGAACCCGGACGGCCCGAGGTGCTTGGCCTGTTGTCGTTGCTGATCTGGACCCTGGTGCTGATCGTGACGGTGAAATACGTCTTTGTGCTGCTGCGCGCCGACAACCGGGGCGAGGGCGGTATTCTGGCGCTGTACACGCTGGTGCGGCTGGCGATCGGAAAACGGTCGATCCCGGTGCTTTTTCTGGCGATCGCGGGGGCGGCCCTGTTTGCGGGCGATGCGGCGATTACACCGGCCATTTCGGTGCTGTCGGCGGTCGAAGGCATGGGCCTGATCGTGCCGTCGCTGGAACGCATCGTCTTGCCGGTGACGCTGACCATCATCGTGATCTTGTTTCTGGTCCAGCTCGGCGGCACCGCCCGGGTCGCCAAGCTGTTCGGCCCGGTGACTGTTGTGTGGTTCTTGGCGCTGGCCGGGCTGGGCCTGTGGCACATGCTGGACTACCCCGGCATTCTGGCGGCGCTGAACCCGGTCTGGGCCCTGCGGTTTCTGGTGGATCATGCCGGGGTCGCGTTCTTGGTGCTGGGCGCGGTGTTTCTGGCGGTGACGGGGGGCGAGGCGCTTTATGCCGATCTGGGCCATTTCGGCCGCCGCCCGATCCGCGCAGCCTGGTTCGGGCTGGTGATGCCCGCGCTGGTGCTGAATTATCTGGGGCAGGGCGCCATGGTGCTTGCGCATCCAGAATTGGCCGAAAACGCCTTTTTTGCCATGGCGCCGGACGCCCTGCTGCCCGGTTTGGTGATCCTTGCCACGGCCGCCACGGTGATTGCATCGCAGGCGGTGATCTCGGGGGCATTTTCAATGGCGCGCGGCGCGGTGCAGTTGGGGTTCCTGCCGCGTCTTGTCATCCGCCACACCGCGCAGGACCAGTCGGGCCAGATCTATATCGGCACGGTCAACTGGCTGTTGCTGGTGGGCGTGATCGCGCTGGTGTTGGCTTTCGGGTCATCCAGCGCACTGGCCTCGGCCTATGGCATCGCGGTGACGGGAACGATGGTGTTGACAACGCTTCTGGCCGCACTTCTGCTGATCCACGCCTACAAGATGCCGGTGGCAGTGGCCTTGTTGCTGGTGGCGCCTGTGGCCTTGGCGGAGCTGGTTTTTCTGGCCGCCAACCTGACCAAGATCACGGACGGCGGCTATGTGCCCGTGCTGATCGCGGTCTTTCTGACCGGGCTGATGTGGCTGTGGTGGCGCGGCACGCAACTGGTCAAGGCGCGGGTGCAACGCACCGCCATCGGTCTGGACGGATTTGTGCGCGCGATGCAGTCCAGTTCGGTGCATATCGTGCCGGGCACCGCGTTCTTTCTGACATCGGACCCGGATACGGTGCCATCCGCGCTGCTGCACAATCTGAAACACAACCGCGTGCTGCATGACCAGACCGTGATCCTGACGGTCGAAACCCTGCGCGTGCCGTTTGCCACACCAGAGGAACGGGCGGTCTTTGCACCGCTGTCGGGGCATTTCGCGCGTCTGACCCTGCGATTCGGCTTCATGGAAACGCCCAATGTGTCGCGGGCGATGGCGCAGGCCCGCCGCGCCGGGCTGAAATTCGATGTAATGACGACGACGTTTTTCCTTGGCCGGCGGCGTCCGGTGCCGACGGGGACCGGGCTGGAATTGCTGGCTGACACGGCCTTCGCCACCTTGTCGCGTTTTGCCGCCGATCCGACCGAATTCTATCACCTGCCGCGCGACCGCGTGGTAGAATTGGGCGAACGGGTGCCGATCTGACCGCCCCTCTGACGACGCCTTTGACAGCCCCCCGGCCGATACGACGGCGTTACACGCTTGCGTGATCCGGGCGACACATTCCGGCCGGCGCGATGGAGAGGGTTTAAGCTTTCGTTCAAGGTGCATGGCAAGGGCGGTTGAAACCCAACACACCCCGGCCTAAATTCATAATTAAATCGCGTTAACATGACGGGAGGCCCACCATGAGCAGCTACGCCAATCTGCCCGCACCCTCGCCCGAAGGCGGTCTGAACCGCTATCTGCAAGAGATCCGCAAGTTCCCCCTGCTGGAACCCGAAGAGGAATACATGCTGGCCAAGCGCTGGGTCGAGGATGGCGATACCGCCGCCGCGCATCGCATGGTCACGTCCCACCTGCGGCTGGCGGCCAAGATCGCCATGGGCTATCGCGGCTATGGCCTGCCGCAGGCCGAGGTGATTTCCGAGGCCAATGTGGGCCTGATGCAGGCGGTGAAACGGTTCGACCCGGAACGCGGGTTCCGGCTGGCGACCTATGCGATGTGGTGGATCCGGGCCTCGATCCAGGAATACATCCTGCGGTCGTGGTCGCTGGTGAAGCTGGGGACGACGTCGGCGCAGAAAAAGCTGTTCTTCAACCTGCGCAAGGCCAAGGCCCGCATCGGCGCGCTGGAAGAAGGCGATCTGCGCCCCGAACATGTGGCCAAGATCGCGCATGATCTGGGCGTGACCGAAGACGAGGTGGTCAGCATGAACCGCCGCCTGTCGGGCGGGGATAGTTCGCTGAACGCCACCGTCGGGTCGGATGGCGAAGGCACGATGCAATGGCAGGACTGGCTGGCAGACGAGGATGCCGATCAGGCCGGCGATTACGAGGCCCGCGACGAGATGGACGCCCGCCGCGCCTTGCTTGTGCAGGCGATGGATGTGCTGAACGACCGCGAACGCGACATCCTGACCCAGCGCCGCCTCAGCGAAGAGGCGGTGACGCTGGAAGACCTGTCCGCGCGTTATGACGTCAGCCGCGAACGCATCCGCCAGATCGAAGTGCGGGCGTTCGAAAAGCTGCAAAAGGCAATGCAACGGATCGCCGGTGAGCGGCTGCTGCCTGGGGTGGCTTGACGCGCGGCGTAAGGCACCGCGCGGTGCCTG
>JBGSJU010000421.1:0-2154 GCA_041741655.1 Rhodobacterales bacterium | reverse complement strand
GCGCGCCGATCATGTGCAGCCGGGTCGCCCCGCGCTGGGCAAAGGCCACATCCACCCAGTCGCGCAGCGCCGCGGGATCTTCGGTGTAGGTCGCGCCGGGCCAGCGGGCGGTCAGGTCCGTCATCGCGCCATCGGCTCCGGTTTCGGCAGCAAAGGCCAGACCGCACAGCCCACGGTCCGTGCCCATCGCCAGTGCCTCGCCGAACGGTGTGTCGAACCACCCCCACCGGATCAGCAGCCCCGCGCCGCCGGTGGCGAAGGTGCCGGGCGTCATCGCTTCCCATTGCACGAAGAGGTCATGCAGCCGTCCGGTGCCGGACAGCCCGACCTCGGCGGCCGCGTCCAGCAAGGTAAACCGGTCGCGCAGCACGGCGCGGGCATGGTCGAGCGTCAGGTATTGCTGGTATTTCTTCGGGCTGACGCCCACCCATTGCGTGAACAGGCGCTGGAAATGCGCCGGGCTTAGGCCCATCCGCGCGGCCAGATCATCCAGTCCCAGACCGGGCGTGGCATCGATCAGGTCCAACGCGCGGCGCATGATCTGGTAGTGATAGCCCTTTTCGATGTCGGTTTGCAGCATTGCGGCCTCCTGTTGCGCCCGATCCTAGCGGCTGCGCGGAAAAGCGGCGACCCGGAACCTGCGGCAAAATCCATCAGGTTGACGAGTGTTCCGCGACTTGCCCCACAGGCGCGAACCGGGCTAGTGGGCGGCATGGCAAAGCAGCTTGATTATCACACGATGCACGCGATCTTTTCCCGCTTTCGCGACGCATCGGCGGAACCGAAGGGCGAACTGCATCACGTCAACGCCTATACGCTGGTGGTGGCGGTGGCGTTGTCGGCGCAATCGACCGACGTGGGCGTGAACAAGGCGACGCGCCCGCTGTTCGCCATCGCCGATACGCCGGAAAAGATGCTGGCGCTGGGCGAGGAAGGCCTGATCGACTTCATCAAGACGATCGGGCTGTATCGCAACAAGGCGAAGAACGTGATCCGCCTGTCGCGAATTCTGGTGGACCAGTATGACGGGCAGGTGCCGTCGTCGCGCGCCGCGCTGCAATCGCTGCCCGGCGTGGGGCGCAAGACCGCCAATGTCGTGCTGAACATGTGGTGGCAGTTGCCCGCGCAGGCGGTCGATACGCATATCTTTCGCGTCGGGAACCGCACCGGCATCTGCCCGGGCCGCAATGTTGACGCGGTGGAACGCGCCATCGAGGATCACGTGCCCGCCGAATTCCAACTGCACGCGCATCACTGGCTGATCCTGCACGGGCGCTATGTCTGCGTCGCCCGCAAACCGAAATGCGCCACCTGCCTGATCGCAGACCTGTGCCCTTACGAGGAGAAAACCCAGTGACCTTTTCGGCGACTTATCAAGTAATCGGGATCGGCAATGCCATCGTCGATGTGATCGCCCCGTCCGATGATGCCTTCCTGACCCGGATGGGCATCGACAAGGGCATCATGCAACTCATCGACCGTGACCGGGCCGAGACGCTGTACGCCGCGATGACCGACCGCGTTGAAACGCCCGGTGGGTCGGTGGGCAACACCATCGCGGGCATCGGCGCGCTGGGCCTTGCGACCGCGTTCATCGGCAAGGTCAAGGATGACGCGCTGGGGCATTTCTATGCGCAGGCGCTGGCCGATGCGAGCACGGCCTTTCCGCTGTCGCCGCAGCCGGTGGAATTGCCCACATCCCGGTCCATGATCTTTGTCTCGCCGGATGGTGAACGGTCGATGAACACCTATCTCGGCGCGGGGGCGGATATCTCGTCCGCCGATGTGCCGGATGTGTTCGCGGGCGCCGATATCCTGTTTCTGGAGGGGTATCTGTTCGACAAGCCGGAAGGCAAGACCGCCTTCACCGCCGCCGCCGCCCGGATGAAGGCGGCAGGCGGCCGCGCCGCCATCACCATTTCCGACCCGTTCTGCGCCGACCGCCATCGCGCGGATTTTCAGGCGCTGATCGCGGGCGACGTGGATATCGCCATCGGCAACGAGAAGGAATGGCTGACCCTGTATGAAACCGATGATCTGGAGGCCGCGTTGGCCCGCGCTGCCGCCGTCTGCGAAACGGTCGCCTGCACCCGGTCCGGCGATCCGGTGATCGTGATCCAGCGCGGCGACCGTGCCGAGGCCCCCGTGACCCGC
>JBGSJU010000420.1:0-2731 GCA_041741655.1 Rhodobacterales bacterium | reverse complement strand
CCTGCCCGATCAGCCCGCCGACCAGCGGCAGCGCAGCGTAGCCGTTCAGATAGGCGGGCACGCCCACCACCGTGGCCAGCAGGATCGGCGCGATTCCGTCGCCGCCCAACGCGCCGGTGATGGTCGCAGCCGGAATGTAAGCCACCATCAGGCTTTCCAGCACAAAGGCCAGTGTCAGCCATTTCAGCAGGAACAACCCGGTCTTGCGCGCCTCGGTCCCGAATTTCTGCAACCGGACCGGGTCAGCCCAAAAGGCCCAGACCACCGGTTTCGGCGCCCGGATGCGCGACCCGCCGCAGCCGCCATTACTGACCCCGTCGCGCAGCGGCTGGTCCAGCAATGCCGTGCCCGCCAGCAGATGCGTGACCGCCCCGCCAAACAGGCCCAGCCCGACGGCTACCAGCGTCTTTGCCACGGCAAACTCGGTGCCCAGCACGCCAGCGGTCAGCAGGAACATCGTCGGGTCCATCAGCGGCGAGGCCAGCCAGAACGCCATCACCGCCGGCAGTGGCACACCGATCGCCAACAGTGCCGCGACCAGTGGGATCACCCCGCAGGAACAGAACGGCGACAGCGCGCCGACCAGTGCCCCCATCAGGATCATCACGGCAGGCCGTCCGGCGAACGCCCGCGCGATCAGGTGATCGGCCCCCGTCGCCCCGGCCCACGCGGCAAAGATCACCGACAACGCCAGAAACGGCGCAACCTTGGCCAGCGCCTTGGCGACGAAGACCACCGTGGCCTGCGCCTGCGCCGGATCGATCAGCGCCAGCAGGGCCAAGATGACGGCTGAAGCGCACCAGACGCCCCATGTCTTGAACACGGGCCGCAGGGAGGTGATCAGCGATGGGCGGGGCAGGCTGGAATCGGTCATCATGACATCCCTAGGTTTGTGGTCATTTTGGGCAAAGCAAAGTCACGCCGCATCCCCCGCTTGCGCGGCACAGACACCGGTGCAGCATTCCGACAACAGGAAATCCACCGTCTGGCGCAGGGCGGCGACATTGGCGATGGATTGCACGATGCGGCCACGGCGTTCCTGCCGGACCAGCCCGGCATCAACCAGCGTTGACAGGTGATGCGCCAGCGTGGACGCGGCCAGCCCGGTATGGGCGATGATGTCACCCACGCTCAGGCCATCGGGGCCCGCCTGCACCAGCAGGCGGAACACCTGCAACCGGGCGTCATGGCCAAGGGCAGACAGGGCGTCAACATGAGTCGGAGCGTGTTTCATGCGTCAAAAATAACCAGAAAACCGGTTATGTAAAGACGTCATCGCCGCGGTGCGCTACGCAGAGCTTTGCGGACCGCTCCGTCAGATCATCCGGATCACGGCCTTGTCCACAGCCAGCACATAGCCGCGCCGCGCCACGTTCTTGACCAGCAGTTCCGTCACCATCTGGTTGCCCAGCGTATCGCGCAGCCGCTTGATCCGGGTCGCCCCCGCGGATTCGTCGCAATCCGCGGCATCGCGCCCGGAAATCACCGCCTCGATCTGGGCCCCCGACAGCATGTCGTCGTCCATCCGCGCCTCGGCCAGCACAGCCAGCGTTTCCATCGCCGCATCGGTCAGCTTGAACCCCATGTTGTTCAGGTAAACCGTGTTCTCCTCGCGCGAGATCAGCAGGGACGACACCTGAATGCCCGAATTCTCGATCTGTTGCAGGCGGCGGTTCAGCACCACCAGCATCACCAGAAACACCAACGCGGCGACCATCAACCCGGTGGCAAACAGCATCAGCACAAAGATGACCAGACGGTAACTGGCCAGCACCTCGGAAAATGCGGTGCCGGACCCGGCGAGGATTTCCAGCAGCTTGATATCGGCGCTGCTGCGCAGGTCGGCATTGTCGACGAACAGCCGTTCCACCCGCGCGTTGAAGGCATTGGCATCGGGCAGCGTCAACAGCAACAGCCCGCCGGTGATCGCCAGCACGGCAACGATCCCCGCGATCCCGAAGGCCACGATCCGCCCACCCGATCGGCGCGCATCAGAAGCGGAGGAAGAATTGTCCTGCATCGGCCTTGCGCGCGGCCAGGCCGCCCTCATCAAATACGGAAATTATGGTCAGCAACGTCCAGCCCTGCGCAGACAGACGCGGCGCGATCTGGGCCGCCGCGGATTGGGCGTCGCAGGCACCGCCAACCTCGGCCACGCCGTAATGCAGACGCAGGGGCGCGTCCTGCTTGGCCTTGTAATCGGCATAGCAGGCCGCCTGTGCCAGACCGGGCCACATCAGACCGGGCAGCGCCAACAGGGCAAGGGCAAGGATGCTGTGTCTCATCATGGGTGAACCATGCGCAGCAAGCCCGCGATATTCAATCACCAACGCCGTTGCAGCGCCTGCTATCGGATAGCGGGGTGGCGATATTGCGTGGCGGACTGGATCGGGCCGAGGGTCAGGCCATCAGAACCCGGTCGCGGTTGACCGGGGCGTATCCCGAAAGGACCCGATCCATGTATCGCAAATTCATCGCCGTCATTCTGGCTGCGGCTGTCGCCGTCACCGGTTTTGGCGCCGCTCCCGCTCAGGCGGGCGACAAGGACTTGCAACGGTTCGTGCTTGGCGTCGCCGCATTGGGCATCATCGCCGCCGCAATCGAAAGCGACAAACGCCGCGACAATGACCGTTCGGGCGGGCATGTCACCCGCCAGCAACCCTACTACCCGCCGGTGGTGCACGCCCCGCCACGCGGCCATGGCCCGAACAACAGCCATGTCGTCCCGCGC
>JBGSJU010000419.1:0-2102 GCA_041741655.1 Rhodobacterales bacterium | reverse complement strand
TGGAACATGACGAGGACGCGATCCGAGAGGCGGATTATGTGTTCGACCTGGGGCCGGGGGCGGGGGTGCATGGCGGCCGCGTAGTCAGCCACGGCACGCCAGCGCAGATTGACGCCGACCCCAACAGCCTGACCGGGCAATACCTGTCCGGCGCCCGCGCGGTGCCGGTGCCCACAACACGCCGCAAGGGCAGCGGCAAGAAGCTGACCGTGGTCAAGGCGTCCGGCAACAACCTGCGCGATGTGACGGCGGAATTCCCGCTTGGGATGTTTGTTTGCGTCACCGGCGTATCGGGTGGCGGCAAATCTACCCTGACGATCGAAACCCTGTTCAAGACGGCTGCGATGCGACTGAACGGGGCGCGCGAAACGCCGGCCCCCTGTGAGACGATCAAAGGGTTCGAACATCTGGACAAGGTGATCGACATCGACCAACGCCCGATCGGGCGCACGCCGCGGTCCAACCCCGCCACCTATACCGGCGCCTTCACGCCCATCCGTGACTGGTTCGCGGGCCTGCCCGAAGCCAAGGCGCGCGGCTATCAGCCGGGGCGGTTTTCCTTCAACGTCAAGGGCGGGCGCTGCGAGGCCTGTCAGGGCGATGGTGTCATCAAGATCGAGATGCATTTCCTGCCTGATGTCTATGTCACCTGCGAAACCTGCAAGGGCGCGCGGTACAACCGCGAAACTTTGGAAATCCGCTTCAAAGGCAAGAGCATAGCAGACGTTCTTGACATGACGGTTGAAGATGCGCAGGGCTTTTTCGCCGCTGTGCCGTCGATCCGCGAAAAGATGGATGCGCTGATGCGGGTCGGTCTTGGCTATATCAAGGTCGGCCAGCAGGCGACCACGTTGTCGGGCGGCGAGGCGCAGCGGGTGAAACTGTCCAAGGAACTGGCTCGCCGCGCAACGGGCCGCACATTGTATATTCTTGATGAACCCACGACGGGCCTGCATTTTGAAGACACGCGCAAGCTGTTGGAAGTGCTGCATGAACTGGTCGATCAGGGCAATTCGGTCATCGTGATCGAACACAATCTGGACGTGGTGAAAACCGCCGACTGGGTAATTGATATCGGCCCCGAAGGTGGCGATGGCGGCGGGCAGATCGTGGCCGAAGGCACACCGGAACAGATCGCCGGCGTCGCGGGCAGCCATACCGGGCGCTATCTGAAGCCGTTGCTGGAACGCCGCCGCACGGCTGCGGAATGACAAAAGGCCGGGGATGACCCCGGCCTTTCCATTTTATGGCTTTGTTCCAAGGCGCGCCCTGAAAGGGGCTTATTTTTTCATCGAACAGGTGTTGATACCCAGCAGCGCGTAGGGCGGGCATGTGCCGAGCGCGGCGGTGCCAAGCAGCACCACGCCAAAGACGCCCGCGATCCAAGCCCATATACCCGCCAGCGACGTTGCGGCCAAAGCCAGCAAAACCAAGCCAACGATGCCGCGGATGATGCGATCAGTCTGACCGACGTTCTTCTCAAACATGTCATGTCCTCCTGGACAGTATGAAACCTAGGGAGATGTTAGCCACGGATTGTAAAAATGATATATGACATGGATCAATTCCGCGTGCGTTTTTCGAACCGGGGCAGCATGGCCGAGAAATCCATCCCGCGGCCGCCTTCTTCCTCGACGAACCGGCGATACAGGTCCAGCGCCGCCTGACCCATCGGGGTGTCGGCGTTCACCGCGGCGGCGGCCTGTTGGCTCAGTCCCAGATCCTTCAGCATCAATTCGGCGGCAAAGCCGGGTTTGTAGCCGTTGTCCGCCGGCGATTTCGGCCCCACGCCGGGGGCGGGGCAATAGGCGTTCATCGTCCAGCTATAGCCCGACGAGGTGGACACCACATCGAACATCTTCTGCCGGTCCAGCCCCAATTTATCAGCCAGCGCGAACGCTTCGCAGGTCGCGATCATTGTCACGCCGAGGATCATGTTGTTGCAGATCTTGGCCGCTTGCCCGGCACCCGCGTCGCCGCAATGCACCGCCTTTTGCCCCATCACGTCGAACAGCGGCTTGACGGTGGCAAAAGCGGCATCGGTTCCGCCCACCATGAAGGTCAGCGTGCCGGCGGTGGCCCCGCCGACGCCGCCCGACACC
>JBGSJU010000418.1:0-4907 GCA_041741655.1 Rhodobacterales bacterium | reverse complement strand
CGATCTGCTGCAGCTGGCCCGGGGCCACGGTCCAGTTGCCGTTCAGCGTGATCGGCGTTGTATCGGTAAACACCGCTTGCGCCGGGGTGAACAGGTTCTGCGGCGCGGCCAGCCCGGTTGCCGGCAGCGGGGCGCTGCCTGCCACAGTGACTTGGCCCAGCCCGACGGTGATGCCCATGCCGATCTGCATCAGGACAGACCCACGATGCCCTGCGCGTCGGTGCCGGTTGCCAGCACTCGCTTCGCCCGGATCGGAAACGCAACGCCTGCGGCCACAAAGACCGTCGCGGTGGTGCCGCCGACCGTCAGCACGCGCAGGGCGCCCGAGACTGCGACATTCAGGGCGCGGGTCGATTGCGTCAGATCGACCGTGTCGGACGGGGTGATCGGAAACGCAATCGAGGCCGGGCTTTCAAGACCGGGACGAAGGGAAACAAAGGGGTCTGACATGGGGACATCTCCTGAGGAAGGCCGGTCACCGCAAGGTCCCGACACCCGCCAGCATGTGTCCGTGAGGCCCTAAGGCAGGCTTACCGCGGCGTGCGCTGGCCCGTTGCGGCTGCGGGCAGAAACACGGGGGCGATCGTCCCGGGCCCGGCCCGGATGCCTTTGGCCTGGGCCTTTCCAGCCCGTCAGATCGGGCCCTCTGACCCCTCTGCCCCAAAGATCGATGTTGCGCGGCGACCCCGCGAAAACCGGTCATCCATAAACGGAAAATAAATCGAAAATTAAAGTTTCTCCGGCCTTCTGGAATGGCAGAGCAAATTCTGGCCGGCGGAAATCAAGGCCATTTCTTTCTCTTGCGACAGGAAACTTTGTCAATCTCTTGGAGCACAAACATGAGCTTGCTGGATGGCCAGGACAGAATCAGCCGCGCAATCATCGACAACAGATCACGAGTGTTGTCCGATCCGGCAAAACGGGTCTTTGACCTGATCATCGTGCTCCTGATGTTACCGGTCATCGTGCCGGTCATCGCCATCCTGTTTGCGATTTCCCGCATGGATGGTGGGCCCGGCTTTTTCGGGCATGTCCGGATCGGCAGGAATAATCGGGAATTCAAATGCTGGAAAATCAGGTCGATGGTCCCGAATGCCGAAAAGGTGCTGGTGGATCATCTGGCCTCGGATCCCGTTGCGGCTGCCGAATGGCAACGTGATTTCAAACTGACGAATGATCCGCGGATCACCCGGTTTGGTCGGTTCATCCGCGCCACCAGCCTCGACGAACTGCCGCAGATCTGGAACGTGTTGCGCGGCGACATGAGCATCGTCGGACCGCGCCCGGTGACACGGGAAGAAATCGAGAAATATCAGGGATATGAGTGGTGCTACCTGTCGGTCAAGCCCGGGATCACCGGCCTGTGGCAGGTGTCGGGCCGCAACGATGTAAGCTATGACGACCGGGTCCGGCTTGATCTGGAATATTTTGATACGCGCAGCTTGATGATGGATGTCGGCATCATCCTGCGCACCGCCGGCGCCGTCCTGAACCGCACAGGACGATGAAGGCCGCCGGGCCTTGCGATGCCGGCGCCGCACGGGCCTGCATTCATCCGACCCTACGCCTGATATGATCAAAGACGTAGCTGCTCTGGTTGGGTGTGAAATGCAGTGTTGCGGCTTTCCGGAAAGATGCTGCGCCAGCAGCGCCTGATGTGCAATTCGGCAAGAGTTTAGAGTTTTCTTAATGAAAATTTAACCAAACACCCCGCATACAGAGGCCAGTCGCACGTCACGCTATTGTTTGCAAGGTTAACTGCACATGCCTGTGTTGCCCCGAATTGCCAATCTTGGTTCCCGTCTTGATGGCACCAATAACCCGGACCTGATACATGGATATGGAGGAAATGATATGATTTATGGAGCAGGTGGCGAAGACATTCTGCGCGGTGGGACCGGCAAGGACCGGATCAAAGGCGGCGCAGGTGATGATTTCCTGATTGGCGGTTCTGGCAATGACATGCTGAACGGCGGCGACGGCGACGATCGCCTGATCGGCGGTGATGGCGATGACCGGCTGGCTGGCGGGAACGGCGATGACATTTTGTCTGGCGGCAGCGGCAAGAACGTGCTGTCCGGCGGCGATGGGGCCGACACCTTCTACTTCAGCACCAACGCAGGCGAGACGCGGATCCTCGACTTCGACATCGGTGTGGATCGCCTGAACCTCGATGGTGTTTTCGGGCTTGGCTTTGTCGAGACGGCGAACGGTGTCACGGTTGCCTTGGACAACGGCGCCGAGATCAACTTCGTCGGCCTGACGGCAGAAGAGATCACCGACCTGTTCGGATTTGCCTGACCTTTTGGAACGCGCGGCCGGCCAGCGGTCACTCACGAGACTTTCTCCTGCGTCTTGCGGCATTGATCTTCATGCTGGGGTTTGCTTGCCGGATCGCGTCCTGCGGCAGCGATTGATGCGACCACAACTTGAAATGGCAAGGAAAGCCGATATGCTATCTTTGCGCGAAAATCGCTTTGGGTGTGTTCCGTCATGATGGCCCCCGTCCGACGGTTCAAGGACCGACGGATCGCAATAATCACGGGGGCGGCGATGCAAGCCGGCAGGAAATCACGTTCATGATGTTTGCGGATTAATATGGCGCGGCAGGCTCCCTTTCAGGAACGCGTCATCCGGCGGATGCATATTGCCACTGGCCGGGCCCGCCGGACCTTTCCGGGTGCCGCGCCAGCCTATCGCAGCGTCTTCCTGCATATGCCGAAATGTGGCGGAACCTCGCTGTCGGAGGCCATGTATGCGACCATTCCGTTCCATGAACGGATCGGCGTCATCGACGCCGTCTCGACCCGCCGCGCTGCGTCCATGCTGCACTTCGGCAAGGATGACGGTCTGTCGTGTCACGAGGATCTGCAAGACGGTCAGATGGTTTTCGACCTGCGCGAAGGCCTACTGTTGCAGCACATGGCGTGGGATACCATGTTGATTCATGGCCACGTCTTCTGGTCGGACCGCGCCGCGCGGCATTTCGGCGACCGCTACAAATACGTGACCTTGCTGCGCGAACCCGTGGCGCGGACCATTTCGAATTTCGCCATGGCGCAACGGGCGGGTGTGATCGCGGGCGATGTCGCGGCGTATCTGGAGAGCGACATCGCCCGCCGCCATGCGCGGGTCTATCTGCGCTATCTGACCGGGCAGAATGACATTGCCGAAACCGATCTGAACGATGCGGTCGAACTGGCCAAGGATCGCCTGAAACGGTTTGCCCTGGTCGGATTTCTTGAACAGTCGGATGAATTCCGGCGGCACTACAAGACCTTGTTCGGTGTCAGTCTGCGGCTGCCGCAATTGAACGCGGCGCCGGATCGCAAACCGGGTCTGACCGACGAACAGATGCACCGGGTCCGCGCGCTCTGTGCGCCGGATATTGCCCTGTACGAGTTTGCGAAAACCTTGCCGTGACCCGGGGTGTCCCAGCATGAATTCCGCGTCCACGATCACCCTGCCGCACCTGACCGCGCCGCGCGTGTCCGGGTCTGCAACAGGGGCGTTACTGGATACCGGGCTGTTGTTTCTGACCCTGGTGGTCAGTTCGGACATGCTGGTCCGGCTTGGCCCGGGGCAAGCCGTGGCGTGGTTGGGGTGCTATGGTCTGGTGCTGCTGCGCATCTTCATGACATGGCCGCAATATGGTCTGACATTGCTGCGCAACGCGGTCATTCTGGCCTATCCAGTGGCCTGCTTGATGTCGGTGTTGTGGTCAAAGGCGCCGCTGGACACGGCGGTTTCCGGCATCCAGTTGACGATGACCTTCGTGATCGCCAGCTATCTGGGCGCGCGCTATGCGCTGGCGGCGCTGATGCGGGCCTTGGTCATCGTGCTTGCGCTGGCCGTCGCGCTGTCCTTGCTGCACGGGGCGACCGGGGTTTTCCCTTGGCCGGTGCATAGTCGCACCGGGGGCCTGTTGGGGGTGTTTTCCCAGAAGAACATGCTGGGGCAGCGTGCGTTGTTTGCCATTGTGGTTCTTCTGGCGATCTGGCTGATGCCGCGCCGGGATGCGTCGGTTGGGTCGAAACGCCTGGTGATGGTCGCGATGGCCCCGAGTTTGCTGGCGCTGGGGTTGTCGCAATCGATGACGTCGGTCTTGCTGGTCCTGCCATTGGCCGGTGCGTTGGCCGTGATCTGCTGGCGGCAAATCCCGCCGTCCGTGGCGGTGATTATGGCAATGGGCGCGGGACTGGTTATTGCGCTGTTGCCTCTGGCCTTGGCCGTCGCGGGGATGGATCCGCTGGGCACGGTGCTGGCCGCTGTCGGCAAGGACGCCACATTGACCGGACGCACCGAGCTTTGGCAGGTGGCCCGTTCAGTCTGGTCCGATTATCCGTTGCTGGGCGTCGGTTACGGCGCATTCTGGGCGGCACCGGAATTTGCCAACGCCCGCCTGATCACGCAACATGCGGGCGCGGTGACCAGTGTGTCGTTCCACAATTTCGTCCTCGAAATCCTTGTCGGCACCGGGTTGCTCGGGCTTGCGGCGATGGGGCTGCTGATCTTGGCCACCGTGCGCCGCCTGCTGCGCCTGCTGGTCCGCACCGGGTCCGTGGCGGCCGCCTGTGGTCTGGTGCTGGTGCTTGGCATCCTGGCCACATCGTTTCTGGGGCCATCGCTGTATCGCGCGCATGAATTCATGATCACGTTGCTGGTCATGTTCGCCGTCAGCGCGCAGGGGGACCGAATGAGGGCCGCCACACAAGATCGCGCGGCCGGATCAGACTGACCCCCGATCAAACTGACCATTGTGCAAAGGGCATCGCCGTCATCTGGCGAAACCGCGCGGCATCCGGCGCAAGATCATCGCGCATCCGGGCCAGCAGCGGCGCGGGAAAACGCGGCGCGGTGCGCGGGGGGGTGCGGGCCAGCATCGTGCGGATCTGATCCCGCGCGGC
>JBGSJU010000417.1:0-7112 GCA_041741655.1 Rhodobacterales bacterium | reverse complement strand
CGCGGATGCGCAGGACCGCACCGATTACCAGACGGTCTGGGCCGCGCGGCCCGGGGCGGTCGCGGCACCCACGGCGTCCTTGCATTTCGACACCGCCGCAATCGACAGCTTTCGCGCCATGGGGGTCGGCATCACCCATGTCACGCTGCATGTCGGTGCGGGCACGTTCCTGCCGGTCAAGGTCACGGATGTGACGACACACAGGATGCACGCCGAGTGGGGCGAGGTCAGCGCCGAGGCCGCCGCCGACATCGCCGCCACCCGTGCCGTGGGCGGCCGGATCATCCCGGTGGGCACCACCGCGCTGCGGTTGATCGAAACGGCCGCACGGGAAACCGGCACCGTCCAGCCCTGGGTGGGGGAAACCGACATCTTCATCTACCCGGGTTTCACGTTCCGCGTGACCGATGCGCTGGTCACCAATTTCCACCTGCCGAAATCGACGCTGCTGATGCTGGTGTCCGCCCTGATGGGGCAGGCCGAAATCAAGCGGATTTACGCCCATGCGGTCGCGTCCGGTTACCGGTTCTTCAGCTATGGCGACGCGTCGCTGTTGATCCCGCGGCGTTGATCGGGCAGGCGTGCGGCCTATGCAATGCTTATGGACGCCGGGGGACATGCAAGCGTCGCATCCGTCTGCCAGAACGACAGGGGTCCGCGCTATCCTGCCGCAAACCGCCCGGAGTGTTCGATGCTGACCGTTCTCAACAATGCCTGGGCCCTGCTGTTGGGCATGCTGCTGTTGATGATCGGCAACGGGTTGCAGGGCACGCTTTTGGGGGTGCGCGGCGCGATCGAAGGGTTTTCCACCTTTCAGATGTCGATCGTGATGTCGGCCTATTTTGTGGGCTTCCTGTTCGCCAGCCGCGCGGTGCCCGGCATGATCCGCCGGGTCGGGCATCTGCGGGTATTCGCCGCGCTGGCCTCGCTCATTTCCGCCATTCTGGTGCTGTATCCGACGCTGACCGATCCGTGGGTCTGGGCGGCGGGCCGCGTCATCATCGGGTTCTGTTTCTGCGGCGTCTACATCAGCGCCGAAAGCTGGCTGAATGCCGCGGCGACCAATGACAACCGGGGTCAGGCGCTGTCGCTGTACATGATCGTGCAGGTGGTCGGCATTGTCATCGCGCAGGCGCTGCTGCTGGTCGCGGACCCGGCGGGGTTCGTGCTGTTCGTGATCCCGTCAGTGCTGGTGTCCATCGCGGTGGCGCCGATTCTGCTGGCCGCCAGCCCCACCCCCGCTTTTGACCAGACCAAGCCGATGTCGCTGGCGGCGCTCTATCGCGCGTCACCGCTGGGCTGCGTCGGCATGTTCCTGCTGGGGGGCGTGTTTGCGGCGCAATTCGGCATGGGGTCGGTCTATGGCACCGAGGCCGGGCTGACCCTGCCGCAGATTTCCGGTTTCGTCGCGGCCTTCTATGTCGGGGCGATCTTCCTGCAATTCCCGCTGGGCTGGATTTCCGACCGGATGGACCGCCGCCTGCTGATCCTGATCTGTTCCGCCATCGGCGGAGCCGGTGCGCTGCTGGGGCTGGTCTCCGGCGGGGCGTACGTCCTGCTGCTGGTCGCGGCGACGATGATCGGCGGCATGACCAATCCGCTCTATTCGCTGCTGATCGCCTATACCAACGATTACCTGACGCGCGAAACCATGGCGGGGGCGTCGGCGGGGCTGTTGTTCATCAACGGGTTGGGGGCCATTCTGGGCCCGGTGATCACCGGCTGGGCGATGGGCCTGTTCGGCCCCGAGGGGTATTTCCTGCTGATCGCGTTTCTGATGTTTGCGCTGGTCGGCTATGCCGCATGGCGGATGACCCGGCGTGCGGCGCCCAGTGTGGCCGAGACGACCAGCTATGCGCCCCTGTCGCCGACATCGACCCCGGTCGCGGCGCAGGTCGCGCAAGAGGCGGCCCAAGACGCCGCAGAGGAAGCAGCACAACCGCCGGCGGCAGCGTGATCCTTGGCGGAAAACCGGTCCGCATTTTCCCGATTATATGTCTTATTTGATGCATTTTGTTACTGTATGTCCGGCATGACGATTTGGTAACAACGCCTGTGGGGATCGCCTTGTGCGTAGGGAGAGGTCATGACAACAGTTGATGCCGTTCTGGCCTATTGGCTGGACGAATTGGGGCCGTCTGGCTGGTATGACGGGTCCGATGCCATCGATGCCGCGGTCCGCGACCGGTTTCAGACGGCGTGGCAAGAGGCGCATGATGGCGCCTACGGGCTGTGGCTGACCTATCCATCGGGCGCCTTGGCCTATGTGCTGCTGACCGACCAGTTTCCGCGCAACATGTTTCGTGACGACGCGCGGGCCTTTGCCACCGACCGGCAGGCGCTGGCGGCGGCCAAGGCCGCCATCAACCATGGCTGGGACATGCGCATCGCCGAACCGGCCCGGCAGTTTTTCTATCTGCCGTTGATGCATTCGGAGAATCTTGTGGATCAGGACCGGGCCGTGCGGCTGATCCATGAACGGATGCCGGAAACCGGCGCGTCCAATCTGCTGCACGCCCGTGCGCATCGCGAAGTGATCCGCAAATTCGGCCGCTTTCCGCATCGCAATGATGCGTTGCGCCGGGCAACGACGGCGACCGAACGCGACTATGTCGCCAATGGTGGCTACGGCCAGACCGTGCGGGCGTTGCAACCCGGCTGACACGCTGCCGCGGACGGCCTGATCCGCGTTCCCTGACCCATCTGCGTTGCCCGACCGGTAAATCTGGTTTAGCGTTGAACCAGTTTATGCCTCAGGGGGACCGCATGGCCGACAGCGCATTTGACATGATCGTGATCGGTGCCGGACCGGGCGGCTATGTCGCCGCAATTCGGGCCAGTCAGTTGGGTCTGAAGGTCGCGATTGTCGAGCGGGAAAACCTTGGCGGCATCTGCCTGAACTGGGGCTGCATCCCGACAAAGGCCCTGCTGCGGTCGGCCGAGGTGTTCCACCTGATGCACCGCGCCAAGGAGTTCGGCCTGTCGGTGGACAAGGCGGGGTTCGATCTGGGCGCGGTCGTGGCGCGGTCGCGCGGCGTGGCCAAGCAACTGTCGGGCGGCATCGGCCATCTGATGAAAAAGAACAAGGTGACGGTGTTCATGGGCACCGCGACCGTGACCGCGCCGGGCAAGGTGGCGGTCGGCACCGCCAAGGGCACTGACACCCTGACCGCGCCCGCCATCGTGTTGGCCACGGGCGCACGGGCCCGCGAATTGCCGGGGCTGGAGGCGGATGGCGATCTGGTCTGGACCTATCGCCATGCGCTGCAACCCGTGCGGATGCCAAAGCGGCTGCTGGTGATAGGATCGGGTGCCATCGGCATCGAATTCGCCAGCTTCTTCAACACGATGGGCGCGGATACCACGGTGGTCGAGGTGATGGACCGCATCTTGCCGGTGGAAGATGCCGAAATCGCCGCGCATGCGAAAAAGCAATTCGTCAAGCAGGGCATGACCATTCTGGAAAAGGCGGCTGTCAAGAAACTGGACCGCAAGCCGGGCACGGGCGTCACCGTGCATATCGAGATCGGCGGCAAGGTTGAAACCCGCGAATTCGACACGGTGATTTCCGCCGTCGGCATCGTCGGCAATACCGAAGGCCTGGGGCTGGAGGCGCTGGGCGTCACCGTTGAGCGCACCCATGTCGTGACCGACGAATACTGCCGCACCGGCGTGCCGGGTCTTTATGCCATCGGCGATATCGCGGGCGCACCCTGGCTGGCGCACAAGGCCAGCCATGAGGGCGTGATGGTCGCCGAACTGATCGCGGGCGGCCATCCGCATCCGATCAAACCGGGCTCCATCGCGGGCTGCACCTATTGCCATCCGCAGATCGCAAGCGTCGGGATGACCGAGGAAAAGGCCCGCGCAGCGGGCCATGACATCAAGGTGGGCCGTTTCCCCTTTATCGGCAACGGCAAGGCGATTGCCTTGGGCGAACCCGAAGGGCTGATCAAGACCATCTTCGACGCCAAGACCGGCGAATTGCTGGGCGCGCATATGGTGGGCGCCGAGGTGACCGAACTGATTCAGGGCTATGTCATCGGGCGCACGCTGGAAACCACCGAAGAAGACCTGATGCACACCGTGTTCCCGCATCCCACCCTGTCGGAAATGATGCACGAGGCGGTGCTGGACGCCTATGGCCGCGCGATCCATTTCTGACCGATGCCCAGCCTGACATGCCCAGCCTGAACCGCATCGTGCTGAACCGCGAAAGCCGCCGGTTGCTGCGCGGGCTGGATACAGGCGCGATGGATGCCGCCGAAATCTCGGGCCATTGGGCCGAAGGGATGCCGTTTCGCAGTTACCGGCAATTCCGCTATCCGGACTGGGACATTTGCGCGGGGGCGTTTTCAGAGGGTGACAAGCCACTGAAATTCGACCTGATCCTGGCAAATCAGGTCTGGGAACATCTGGACCGCCCCTATGCTGCAACGCGCAACGTGTTGAAGATGCTGCGTAAAGGTGGGCATTTCTGGGTTGCGGTGCCCTTTGTCATGCCGTTCCACGGCGCGCCGGTCGATTGTTGACGCTGGTCGGCGCGCGGGCTGCGCAACCTGCTGATCGACGCGGGTTTCGCCGCGGATAGCGTGCAAAGCTGGCAATGGGGCAACCGCGCCGCGGGCCTGCGCAACATGGAAACGGTCTGGCCGCCCGAATACGATCCGGTGACCGATGACCTGACCGATGATCCGGATTTTCCGATCCTGAGCTGGGCGCTTGCGCGCAAGGCATGATCCGCAAGGGGTGCGGATCAGCGCGTAACCGCGCCGCCGGCCTGCATCCAATGGCCAAGGCCGCCGATATTCGACACGTCCTTGAACCCCAGCTGGCGCAGCATCCCCGCTGCCATACCCGACCGCGCGCCCGAGGCACAGTAGAGCGCCACCGGCTTGTCGAGGCTCAGGTCCTTGACGAAATCGGGGTGGCGCGGGTCGCACATGGTGGACAGCCGCATCAACGGAATATGCAACGCGCCCGCGGCGCGGCCCGAGGCCTTGACCTCGGAAATGTCGCGCACGTCGATCAGGGTTGTGGTGCCGGCCTGAACGGCGCTGATCACCTCTGACAACGGGGTGGCGGGGGTCGAAGAGCGAAGAAAGCCGAACATGGTCCTGTCCTTGTGTCTGGAACGGTCGAGATTTGGGACAGACATGACAGATTTGCAAGGCTGGCGCAGCAGAAATATTCTCGAAACGGAATGTAAAGGGCGGAACTGCCCAAAACCGCGCCACTGCACAGAGTAGCCCCGATCGGAACCCGGCTGTGTGCATGGATCCTGTCGGCGTCGCGACGATCCGGTTGGAGAAGCCGGATTATGTCACGTGCGACCGGAACGAGGGCATCACACCAATGGAAACATGGCAAACGAATCGTTGCAGTGAGGCCAAATCCCCGGTTCTTGAATGCAGGCTGGCAACGGCGTCGCTGACTTTTTCAGCAAAATTAACAACATCGCCGCTTTCCATCGAAAGCATGGCCGCGGAGTGTCGAAAACATTGTCGCCTTGCGTGAATTTTTCTTTGCCAAGTCTGCCACTGTATGTGATACCACCGGAAGTATATGTATGGAGAAAATTATGTCGATAAAAATTGCCTTTGCGGCAGCCGCGCTCGCGTTGTCAACTGGAGTGGCATCTGCTGCCACAACGCATTTGTTTTTCGATGATTTCGACGACTATGACCAGGGCACAGGATTTACCTCTCTCGGTAACACTTGGTCGGTTCTTGCAGGAAATGTTGATGTAATCGGCTCGCCCGGAGCGTTTCCGTGGTACCCGACGCAGCAAATCGATCTGAACGGCTCTGGGTTCGGCGGTACAGCTGCGTTCATTTCCACGTTTGTGAGCGGTTTCGACGTGGGGATGGAGTATGTTCTGTCCTTTGATTACGGGTCGAACAAAAATTCCAACGGAGATGAGACACTTGGTTTCGCCTTAATCGGTTTCAGTGACGAAGTGATCTTTAATCCCTTGTCCACAAGTGGTCTGATAGAGGATCTTATTCCCGTGTCCTTTAAATTCACCGCGCCGGAAACTGACTTGTTTCTTGTATTCTTTGACGGCCAGACCGGTGACCCAGACAACGACGATGACGATCTGGGTGGGCCAATTCTTGACAACGTCAAGGTAGAGGCTCTTGCGGCCGTGCCGCTGCCGGCCGCCGCGCCGTTGTTGCTGGCGGGCCTTGGCGGGTTCGCGCTGTTGCGTCGTCGCCGCAAGGCCTGATCGCTGCCACTTTGACCAATTCGGCCCGCCCCTCGTGGGGCGGGCCTTTGCTTTTGTGCTGCAAGGTATCGTGCGGTCATGCTGGACCTTTGATTCGATCAACACTGCTGGGCATTTCGCGACATTCAGACATCTTCGACGGATCCGCACCCGGCATCGTCGATTATTTCCATATGATCGACGATAACCCCAAAAGTGGTAGGATTACGTCAGCACTTGAGCTAATAATCTGAAAATAAGGGAAAATTTTTGGTACCTCGTCCCTGTGTCTGTGCTACATACCTCGTATGATATTCAGGAGATCACCATGTCCATGAAGCTATTTCTCGCGGCCGCCGCCATCGTCGCATCGACTGGGGTGGCCTCTGCCGCAACACTCTTTATCGATAATTTTGAAAGCTACACCCCAGGCACGCCGGGCTCGTTGTTCCCAACCTGGGTGGCCACCGAAGGCAACGTCGATGTCATCGGCGCGCCGACCTTTCCGTGGTATCCGTCGCAGTTCATTGACATGAACGGGACCGGAACCGCCGGCACGGCGGCGCGGATCACGACTACGATACAAGGGTTCACCATCGGTGCTAAATACACGCTGGCCTTCGACTATGGGTCGAACAAGAACTCGAATGGCAGTGAAAAACTGATCTACAAACTGTTCGGTAACAATGGGGTTCAAGCGCTGGTCGGACACGTCATGACCGAAGGCCTGGTGGAGACCCTCCGTTCGGAATTGGTTGTGTTCACCGCCACAGATACCGTGATGAAGCTGCTTTTCCGCGACACCTTGTCAGGCGAGCCGTTTGACGACGACAACGATCAGGGTGGCCCGATCCTCGACAACGTCCGGGTCGAGTCGCTGGCCGCCGTGCCGCTGCCGGCCGCG
>JBGSJU010000416.1:0-3418 GCA_041741655.1 Rhodobacterales bacterium | reverse complement strand
GCACGCGGGCCGGGGCCCCAGGCCACCGTCTGGCGCACCTTGTCGGACGCGGTGTCATCGCCCGGACGGCAGGCGCGGACCAGATCAAGGATCGCTTCGACAACGCTGTCACCCACCGGCATGCGGCGCAGCAACACCTGCGCGGCCAGCAGGTCGTCCGTGGTAAAGACCTGATGCGCCTCGTCGTCCAGCACGCCGGTCGTGGCGATCAGGATGTCGCGTTCGGTGGCGCGGTCGGGGTAGGCCACATCAACCTGCACAAGGAACCGGTCCAGTTGCGCCTCGGGCAGAGGATAGGTGCCTTCCTGTTCGATGGGGTTCTGCGTCGCCAGCACATGGAACAGTTTTCCCAGCGGACGATCCTCGCCGGCCACGGTCACCTTGCGCTCCTGCATTGCCTGCAACAGCGCGGATTGGGTGCGCGGGCTGGCGCGGTTGATCTCGTCGGCCATCAGCAACTGGCAGAAGATCGGGCCGGGCACGAAGCGGAACGCGCGCTTGCCGTCGCCGGCGGTTTCCAGCACCTCGGACCCCAGAATATCCGCCGGCATCAGGTCCGGCGTGAACTGCACCCGGTTGCCATGCAGGCCCATCACGGTGGACAGGGTTTCCACCAGCCGCGTCTTGCCCAGACCCGGCAACCCGATCAGCAGCGCATGCCCGCCGCAGAGCAGCGCCGACAGCGTCAGGTCCACGACAGTTTCCTGCCCGATGAAGCGGCGGGTGATCGAATCGCGCGCCAGCGCCAGTTTGCCCTCCAGCGCCTCGATGTCTGCCAGCAGATCAGTCTCGGAAACGGCATCGACCATGGCGGATCTCCCTCACGCGGCTATATTCAATCTCACAAGTGTATCTCGCGCCGCGGGAATGGCAAAAGCAATGAGCGACACATGATCGTGAAACCCTCTGCATCGACCCTGACCGCCGACGGCATCGCCGCCGCTGCGCGGATGGCCGCGCAAGGAAAGGGCCTGCCGCCGGTCGAAAAATGGGACCCGCCCTATTGCGGCGATCTGGATATCCGGATTTCGCGTGACGGAACATGGTTCTATCTGGGCACCCCCATCGGACGGCCGCAATTGGCGCGGTTGTTTTCCACGATTCTGAAGCGCGAGGGGGACCGGTATTTTCTGGTCACGCCTGTTGAAAAAGTAGGCATCATTGTTGATGACGCGCCGTTTCTGGCGGTGGATTTCGATGTTGCGGGAACGGGTGCGTCACAGGTGCTGACCTTTGCGACCTCGATGGGCGACCAGACCGCGGCTGGCCCCGACAACCCCATCCGCGTCACGCGGGATGCGGAAACCGGCGAACCCGCGCCCTATGTGCATGTCCGCCGGGGGCTGGAAGCGCGGATCGACCGCAAATCCTTTTATCGGCTGGTCGATATCGGCGCGCATCACGACGGCTGGTTCGGGCTGTGGTCGGGCGGAGCGTTCTTTCCGGTGATCCCATCAGACGACATGGCCTGATGCGCCGGACCTGATGCGTCAGCGTTGCGCCAGCAGCACGCCCAAGGCGACGATGCCCGCCCCGATCGCCTGCGGCCATGACCACGCCTGCCCCAAGGCGACGAGAATCAGCATCACATAGAACGGCGCCACGTTGATGTGCATCGACGCCACCGCCACGCCCAACCGGCCCACGGCGGCGATCCACAAAACTTGGCTGATCGCCAGCGCGGCAATGGCATAGATCGCCAGATAGCCCAGCGATGCGGGGTCCAACAGATCGGGCGGCAGGCTGACCCACCCCATCGCCTGCGACAGGACAAGGGCCGATCCGGCAAACACGAACCCGCCAGACAGCGTGATGCTGGTGCGGCCCAGCGGCGACAGGTCGGGAAAATCGCGCACCGTCACGTGGCTGCCCCAGGTGAACAGGAAACAGGACAGAACGGCGCAGACCGCGCCCCAGCCAAAGCCCGCCGGCACCGCACCGCCCGTGGCGACCACCCCGCCCGCGACAGACGCCGCCAGCCCTAGTGCAAAACCGCGTGTCAGGCGGCGCCCGTCCAGCACCCGTTCCACGACGGCGCCGGCCAATGGCGAGGCAGAGACGATGATCGCTACCGTCACCGGATCGGTCAGCGCCTGCCCCGCGACAATCGCAATCGCCCCGCCACCAAAGGCAAGCCCGCCCATCGGTAGACCCCACGACCAACGCGCGGTTGTCACCGACCGCCACCCGTCCAGCGCGATCCACAGTGGCAGCAACAGCGCCACCGCCAGCGCCATCCTTCCCGTGGTGATCACCACCGGATGCCATGTGTCCAGCAACATCTCGGCCGCCGGGAACCCGGCCGCCCAAGCCATCATCGACGCCATCGCCAAGGCATTGCCGGCCATGACACGCAACGCCGGATCGTCGGGCACGTTCTGGGATTTGGTCATCAGTGGTCTTTCATGGCTCATCGGATGGCTATGTTGCCGCGCACTGACCGGTCGCGCGGCTTTCCGACAGGTTTCTGCCGCTTTCGGCGACCGCGGCTGTTCCGCATCGACATGGCCGGGCGGCAAACCCTGCTGACAGCACGCTGTCAGTAGGGCTAGGCTAGGGTTGCGTCACGGACACTGGCACCAAACAGCAAAGGACCCAGCCCATGACCACCACAACGACCCAATCCGCCCACACCGTCGTCTGGACGGAAATCGCCGTCACCAATCTTGACCGCGCGACCGCCTTCTACGCCGAGGTGTTCCGCTATCCGATGATTGCGCAGAACATCTCTGGCCAGCCCGAGGTCTATTTCAACCATGGCATGGGGGCGGCATCCGGCCACCTGTATCAGGGCACGCCCGCCACCGGCGGCATGGTGATCCATCTGGCGGTGCCTGACCGGCTGGAGGACGCAATGGCACGTTGCACCGCCGCGGGCGGGCAGGTGACATCGCCCGCGATCACCATCCCGCCGGGCCGGTTCTGCTATGCCAAGGACCCCGACGGCAATGGCATCGGCCTGTTCGAACCGGCGGCCTGAATGAGACGCACCGCATGAGAAGGGCGGACCGCCTGTTCCAGATCCTTCAACACCTGCGGGGCCGGCGGTTGACCACGGCGGACACTTTGGCGCAGCGGCTGGAGGTCAGCCGCCGCACCATCTATCGCGATGTGGCGGATCTGATGGCTTCGGGCGTGCCGATCGATGGCGCGGCCGGGGTCGGATACCTGATGCGCGACGGGTTCGACCTGCCGCCCCTGATGTTCACGCGGGCCGAGATCACCTCCGTGAAACGCTCCGGGAAGATCGTTCTCGCCTACTTCGAGATTGGCGCCATCGAGTCCTACCGCCCCGAGTGGAAGGACGTGCCGGCAGCGCTCAAGGCTGGCCCTGTAGCCGGATGGCCGCAGGAACAATACGTGCGCTATTGGGACAAACGATGGTGGCCCGTTGTCAGGGGCCGCGTTGATCAGCGCT
>JBGSJU010000415.1:0-2680 GCA_041741655.1 Rhodobacterales bacterium | reverse complement strand
CCCGGCTCGGCGCCGCGATCCGCCACGCCACGGCGCAACTGGCGACCGAGCCTTCGGCGCGCAAGCTGCTACTGGTGCTGACCGATGGCAAGCCCAACGACCTTGACCATTATGAGGGCACACATGGCATCGAGGACAGCCACATGGCCGTGCGCGAGGCGCTCCGCTTGGGCCACGCGGTGCATGGCGTGATCGTCGATGCCGACGGGCAGGACTGGTTCGCCCGCATCTTCGGCCGCGCCGGGTTCACGCTGCTGCCCGACCCCGCCCGCCTTGGCCGCGCCCTGCCGGATATCTACCGATCCCTGACCCTGGAGAATTGACATGCGCCTGCCCCTGATCCTTTTCGTGATCCTGACCCCTGCCCTTGCCGCCGCCGAAGCCTTTCAACGCCCGATCCCGCAACCGCAGACAGCGCAGGCCGAAGTCAGCTATCTTGCTGCGGCCTTGCTTTTGCTGGCGGCGCTGGTGGCGGTGCAATGGCTGGTCAGCCGCAGATGACCGCGCAGGTCAGCCGGGGGCGGCTGTTCCTGTACCTTTATCCGTTCGGGGCTGGGGCGATGGCGGTCAATGTGTTCTTCGCCTCGCTAATCTGGTCGTGGATCGGTTGGCCGGTGCTGACGTCTGGGCAATCGGTGCTGGGGGGCGCGGTGCTGGGCGTGCCTGCCACATGGGCCTTTGCCCGCCATATCAGGCGCCTGATGGAAAAGGCGGACCCATGATCCTGTCGGGTTGGGCAGAATTCGCGCTGGCGCTGGTTGTGTTCGTGGCGTCCCATTTCCTGCCCAGAGTTGGCGGCCTGCGCGAAACCCTGATCGGCAGGATCGGTCGGCGCCCTTATTTTGCGGGCTATGGCATCGTATCATTGGTTGTGCTGTTCTGGCTGATCGGGTCCGCAAGCCGGGCACCCTATGTGGAGCTTTGGGCCGCGTCTGAATGGACCCGCAAGGTGCCCACTGTCGTGATGCCCTTTGCGATGGTCCTGGCTGTAATCGGTGTTGAAACCCGCTGGCCCTATACCCTTGGCAGCAAGGAGGCCAAGGCGTTCGACCCGGAAAATCCCGATCTGGCCGCGTTGACGCGACACCCGTTGCTGTGGGCTTTGGCACTTTGGTCAGCAGCACATCTGCCACCAAACGGCGATCTTGCACATGTGCTTCTGTTTGGCGGATTTGCAGTCATGAGCCTTGCCGCAATGCCGATGTTTGACCGCAGTGCAAAGACCGTGCTTGCCGCCGACGACGCTGCCCGGTTGTTTCAAGCGGCGCCTTTGCTGTCATTAAAGACACTGTTTGATCCAAAATGGCTGATCGAAAACCGTCGTGATTTGGCATGGCGTCTGGCGGGTGCGGTGGTGATATGGGCCGTTGCGTTTGGTCTGCACGGCGCAGTGCTCGGGGTGTCCCCAGAACCCTGAAAGCAATCCCGCTGCCCTCCACCTGTTGTTGAGATGCACGACGCCGTGTCAGGTCCAGGTAAGTCTGGTTTCATGTGTGTCAGGCTGTGACCGATTGCGAAAGAGCCTGCCTGAAGTCACCGTCATCGTCCGGGTGCTCAGTGACTTCGCTGCGCTGCGCGATCATGCGTGTGCCTGCGCACCAAACAACGGCCGGGCACACACTCTTGCCTTGACGTGGCCCTTGAATTTGCCTTTTTTGTAATCGTGACAGGGGCGTCCGGGGATCCGGGCTGAGAAGCACCCTTTGAACCTGAACCAGATCATGCTGGCGTAGGGAGTCTGCGGTGGGTGCCCCCTTCGGCCTGCTATGGTCCTATGGTGCCCGCCACTGGCCCCTTGCGCACAGCGGGGGACCAAGATGGAAGATATCGGAACGTACGTTGCCAACATGCGCGCGGCTGCGCCGCTCGTGCATAACATCACCAATTATGTGGCGATGAACATCGCGGCCAATGTGCTGCTGGCGGCGGGGGCGTCGCCCGCGATGGTGCACGCCCGCGAAGAGGTGGTGGAGTTTGCGGGCCTCGCGCAGGCTTTGTGCGTGAACATCGGCACGCTGGATCCGGCGTGGGCCGAGGCGATGGAGATGGCCGCGAGGGTGATGGCGGCGAATGGTCTGCCCTGGGTGCTGGACCCGGTGGGCGCAGGCGCCACGCAATTGCGCCGGGATGCATGCGCGCGGCTGCTTGCCCTGCGTCCAACGGCCATTCGCGGCAACGCCTCCGAGATTCTGGCACTGGCGGGGCTGGGTGGCGCGGGGCGCGGGGCGGACAGTGCCGATCCGGTGACAGCCGCCGAGTCCAGCGCGCGAGACCTTGCCTTGCGCACGGGCGCAGTGGTCGCAGTGTCTGGCCCGGTGGATTATGTCACCGATGGCAATCAGGCGTTCCGCGTGGCCAACGGCGATGCGATGATGCCGCGTGTGACCGCTTTGGGCTGTTCGCTGAACGCAGTGATCGCCGCGTTTCTGGTGGGCCAACCCGCCCTGTCCGCAACCGTGGCTGCGCTGGCCTACTATGGGCTGGCCGGGGAGCGGGCGGCGCGAGGGGCCAATGGCCCCGGCAGTTTTCAGGTGGCATTTCTGGACGCGCTTTACGCCCTGACACCGCAGGAGGTGACCGCAGGCGCACGGGTCAGCCGCGCATGATCGGGCCGATTTATGTGATCACCGACCCCGGCGCTGACCTTTGCGTGGCCGACCAGGCGCGCGCGGCGGCGCGG
>JBGSJU010000414.1:0-4466 GCA_041741655.1 Rhodobacterales bacterium | reverse complement strand
CCCGCTCGCGTCGCCGGGCCCAGCAACGACGCGTCGTCGCGCTGCGCGATGCGGGCGACGATCACCGGCATCGCAACCAGCGAGACCGCGCCGACCCCCATGATCGCATACATCGCGGCATGAAACGGCGTGCCGACATTGAAATGCGACGGTTGCCCCTGCGCGGCCTGCAAGATCATGTAGGCCATTTCCATCGCAAAGGCCGCGCTCATGACCATCGCCGCGACGCGCAAGCCATGGGTGGCGCGCGCCTTGAGCGACAGCGCGCGCACAACCACCGCCAACGTGGCGAAATGCACCACGAAGGACAGCGCGAACTTGGCCGGTTTTGCCCAGACCGGGACGCCGCCGATCAACCGCGTGTCAAACGCGGCCCAGACCAGCGTCACCCCGCACAGCGCCAAGGCGACCGCAGCAAGCACCTCGAACGGGAAAGCTTCGCGGCGAAGCGGTGTGACGATCGGGGTTTGGATCATGGTCATGGCGCAATCCTTTCGCCCGCTGGGCTTTCGCCCGCTGACCTTTCGCCCGCTTGCAGGGAAAGCTGACGCACCGCGCGCAAGCCAAGATCGGTCAGCAACACCAACGCCAACCCCAGTGGCCCGAACAGGAAAACGCAGATCAACACCGCCGCCTGCATCAGCCGGTCGAGGCCCAGCCGGTCCATCCGCGCCGCCGCCCAGGCGCCGACGAACAGATCAAAGGCCAGGTAATGCACCCAGCCCGCCAGCAGGGCCCAGTCATTGTCGAACAGCGCCGCCACCTCGGCCAGCGACCCGAACCCGCCCCCCGCCGCCACAGCGTCGGCAAAATGCGTCAGCACCAGACCGGCATAAAGCGCAGACAACGCCCCCGGCAGCACCAGCGCGGGGACCGCGTTTAGGACCGGCCGGCGCCGCGGCGCGAGGATCAGGATGGCCCAGCCGGGCAGGACGGCGGCACTGGCCAGTCCGAACAGATCTTCGGGGGTCATGCGAAAGCTCCGGCGCGAAAAGGTTTCCAGTGTAAGTTTCCAGTGGAAATACCTTGCCGCGATTCTCTTGCGCTGTCGAGCGGAAATATTTACAGTGGTAACATGCACAAGGACCCGAACGACCCGAGTGGCCGACCCTATCATCACGGCGATCTGAAGAATGCGCTGATCGCGGCTGGCATCGCCTGTCTGGAACAGGATGGGCTGGCCGCGCTGTCGTTGCGCGGCATCGCCGCACGGGCGGGGGTCAGCCATACCGCGCCGAAGAACCATTTCGGCTCGCTCCGCGGCCTGTTGACCGCCATCGCCGCCGAAGCATGGCGGCGACATGCCGCCGCCATGCGCGGCAGCCTGCCGCCAGGCGCAAGTGCCAAGGACCGCCTGACCGCGATGGCCGAAGGCTATGCCGGGTTTGCCTTGGCCAATCCGGGGCTATACCAGCTGATGCTGTCGCCGTTGCATTGCGATCTGGACAGCGACGAATATCGCATCGCCGCGCGTGCCAGCTATGCCGTTCTGGCCGATGTCACCGCGGACCTGATCCGTGCCGGACAAGCCCCCTTTGACGATCCGCACCGGTGCGAGGCGATGCTGTGGTCGCTGGTGCATGGCTATGTCCTGCTCACGCAGGGCGGCATGCTGTCGGGACCGCCAGGGTCGGGCCCGGTGCCCGCCATCACCGATCTGTTGCCAGAACGCCATGCGTAACCCCTTTTCGCGCAGTGCCGGCAGGGCTATAGCGCAAGGCATGTCGCAAAACCCGCCCAACCTGCGCCCTGACCTTGCCCCGTGCGCGCGCCTGCCCGATGCGCCGCGCGCGGGCAGTTTATCGCGGCCGGGCCAGCCGACGATCGGCATGGTCAGTCTTGGCTGCCCCAAGGCGCTAGTGGACAGCGAACGCATCCTGACCCGGCTGCGTGCCGAAGGTTACGCCATTTCCGCCGACTACGCCGGGGCCGATGCTGTGATCGTGAACACCTGCGGCTTTCTGGACAGCGCCAAGGCCGAAAGCCTCGAAGCGATCGGCGAGGCGCTGCGCGAAAATGGCCGGGTGATCGTCACGGGATGTCTGGGCGCGGATGCCAAATACATCACCGGCGCGCATCCCCGCGTGCTGGCCGTGACCGGCCCGCAGCAGTATGAACAGGTGCTGGATGCGGTGCATGCCGCCGTGCCGCCATCGCCTGACCCGTTCATCGACCTGATGCCACCGCAGGGCGTCAAACTGACGCCGCGCCACTACAGCTACATCAAGATTTCCGAAGGCTGCAATCATACCTGCAAGTTCTGCATCATCCCCGACATGCGTGGCCGTCTGGTCAGCCGGCCCCATGCCGCGGTGCTGCGCGAGGCGGAAAAGCTGGTGGCGAATGGCGTGCGCGAATTGCTGGTGATCTCGCAGGACACATCGGCCTATGGCACGGATTGGGCGGACCGCGACGCGAAATTCCCGATACTGGACCTTGCGCGCGATCTTGGGTCCTTGGGGGCCTGGGTGCGGATGCACTACGTCTATCCCTACCCGCATGTGCGCGACCTGATCCCGCTGATGGCGGACCACAAGATTTTGCCCTATCTGGACATTCCGTTCCAGCATGCCCACCCCGACACCCTGAAACGCATGGCCCGGCCCGCCGCTGCCGCCCGCACACTGGACGAAATCGCCGCATGGCGTCGCGATTGCCCGGACATCACGCTGCGATCCACCTTCATCGTCGGCTATCCCGGTGAAACCGAAGCGGAATTCCAGACCTTGCTGGACTGGCTGAATGCCGCGCAACTGGACCGCGTCGGCTGTTTCCAGTACGAGAATGTCGCCGGCGCGCGGTCGAACGCCTTGCCGGACCATGTGCCCGACGATGTGAAACAGGACCGCTGGAACCGTTTCATGGCCCGCGCGCAGGCGATTTCCGAGGCGAAACTGGCGGCCAAGGTCGGCAGATCGCTACCGGTGATCGTGGACGAGGTGGACGAAGACGCCGCCACCTGCCGCACCATGGCCGATGCGCCGGAAATCGACGGCAACCTGTTCATCGACGCCGATCATCACACACTTGCCCCCGGGGACATCGTGACCGTGACGGTCGAGGAAGCCGGCGAATACGATCTGTGGGGGCGGCTGGCCTGATCCGGAGGCACCGGATCCGACACCAGCGCAGCCGAAATGTCCCGGTTCGGGCCGGTCCGGGTCAGCCGTTGACCGCCAGCGATTCCAGCAAGTCCTTGTTGCGGCAATAGCCGGGCGCGGCATCGGCGTGGTCGTGGCGGTCCAGCCAGCCGTTGCAGGCATCGGCATCGCCACAATTGGCACAACGCAAGGCCGCCGTGCGATAGGTAGCGGGGGATTGGCCGTGCAGATCGGCCCCCAGTTTTTCAGCCATGCGATCCATCAAGCCAAGCCGGCGTGCCATTCGGTCGAAAATTTTCATGTCGCGGTTCCCGTGTTACAGATGACGTTGTGAAAGTCTGGTGATGATCGGCGCGTGATGGCACCCGGCAGGCGCCATTTCGTCTTTTGGAATACGGCCCAGCCAAGCCTCGCAGGCCTCGGTCAGGCTGCAGCGCCGGCAGCGCACGATCATGTCGGAATAATCCGCGGGCCCGATCTGACCGGTGACAAGGGCGTTGCCCAGATTGACCCCCGCCGTGCGCGCCACCGACCGTGTCAGCCAGAAGGCCCGCGCCGGGTCTTTCAACCGTATCACATCGCCCATGAGAACAGCCTTTCCCCGTCTGAAGTCCCGCCTGAAGTCCCGTCTGAACTCTTGTCTGAAATCGCCTCGGCGATCCGCAGCAACGCGATCTTGTTGGCGCACCACGCCGGCAGGTCACCCGCCGCGCTACGATCAAGCTGGCGCGTGCAATCTGAAGTGCCGGCACAAGCGCGGCAGGCCGTGACCATGTCGGCCCAATCCGACTGGGTCAGAACCCCCGCGGCTTGGGCCGCCGTCAGATCCACACCTTGCAGCCGGGCCATCCGGCGCAGCAGCCATAGGTGGGTGACGGGGTTGCCAAGGGCATGTGACATGGTCGGCCTCGATCGTGGTCCAGACCAGAATTGCGACCGAATCGGCCAGTTCGCCTTGATCCTTGTCAATGCGACGTCATGGATGCGGGGCTCGGACGTGGGCAAGACCGGTCAGCGCTGTCTCCAAAGAGCGACGTTCGGGCGCCGGACGGCGACTGCGAATCCGGCGCTGCGGCCTACAGACCGCTCGCCGTGCGCCGCACCGTCGCGATCCGTTCCGCGTTTGGTGGGTGGGTGCCCAGAAACCGGTCGCCGGGATCGGGAATGCGATTGAAAAACTCGGCCCCCCGCAACGGATCAAACCCGGCGCGCTTGGTGATCACGGTTCCCAGCGCATCGGCCTCCAGTTCGAAATCCTTGGAATAGGCCCTTGCGCCGACGGCCGCGCCGATGTCCTGCGCGTATTTGATCGCGTTGGCGTCCCCGCCGGTCAGCACGGCCAGACCGGCGAACACCACGGCACCG
>JBGSJU010000413.1:0-9640 GCA_041741655.1 Rhodobacterales bacterium | reverse complement strand
GGGGGCAGCGCCCCCCTCCACCTTGCCGCGGCCGCACGCTTGCATCCCCGCGCGCCGGCCCCCATGTTGGCCGTGCAACACATGAGGCGCCCATGTTCCCCACCCTGATCGGCACGGTCGTCCTCGCTGGCATCGTCGGCTATGCGTCCGAACGATCCGGGTTCACCCGCAACGGCTATCTGCCGTCCATCATCATCTGCATCGGCGGCGCGTTCCTGTTCTACTTCGTCCGCATCATGTTCGGCATCCGCATCGGCTCGCCCGGTGTCGATGCGATCTTGTCATCCATCGGCGCGCTGATCATCGTCCCCACCCATTGGAGGAACCGCCCGTGACCATCGTCATGTTGCTGATCATCGGGGCCGCTGCCGGGTTTCTGGCCACGCGGCTGATGCGGATCGAGGCCGACATCATCACCACCGTCGTCATTGGCATGGCGGGCGCGGTGATCGGCGGGCTGGTGCTGCGCGCGCTGGTGACGATGATGGGCATCGCGGCGGGCTTTTTCGGCGCGGTGCTGGGGTCGCTGTTGCTGATCTGGCTTTGGCAGAAGTATCGCGGCTGATGCGCCCGCCTTATGGCGCGGGCGGGCGTGGCGGCCGGGACTTGTAAACCGGCAACCGCCAGCCGAACAGCAACGATCCGGCCCGCAGCGCAAAGGTGACCGATCCGCAAACCAGCAGGGTCGTGACCGGGTCCGGCAAGATCACTGGCAACATCATCGGCAGCATCTGCGGCACCAGCAGCGCCGCCGCCGACCCGGCAAAGGCAGCCGAGACATACAATTCGCCCTGCCGCAGCACCACCGGGATCTCGTTGCAGATCACGTCGCGCAACAGCCCGCCCATCGTGCCTGTGACCATCCCCATCACCAGAACGATCGGCCAGGCCAGCCCGGCATCGATTGCCGCGCCCACCCCCGCCGGCACCGCAACCGCCAGCGCCAGCCCGTCCAGCCACAACAACGTGCGCATCCGGCTTTCCAAGAGATGCGCGGTGAAAAACACCAGCACGGCGGCCACTGACGCCACCGCCAGCACGGCGGGATTGGCGATCCAGAACAGTTGCCGGTCGATCAGCACATCGCGCAGCGTGCCGCCCCCCAGCGCGGTCAGCGCCGCCAGAAACAGGAAGCCCACCAGATCCAGCTGCGCACGCGACGCCGCCAGCGCGCCGGTCAGCGCAAACACGAAGACCGACGCGAAATCCAAAAGCGCGAGCGCCGTCATGCGCCGCGCTCCGGTTTGACCACCGCCGGTTTGAACGGTTTCATCCCCGCGCGGGCCAGTTCATCGGCGCGTTCGTTTTCCGGGTGTCCGGCGTGCCCCTTGATCCATTGCCACGTCACCTTGTGGCGCGCCTGCGCCGTATCCAGCCGCTGCCACAACTCGACATTCGCCACGGGTTTGTTGCTGGCGGTTTTCCAGCCATTGCGTTTCCAGCCGTGGATCCAGCCGGTGACGCCATTCTTCACATAAGCACTGTCGGTGATGATGGTGATGTCGCTGGGCCGTTCCAGCACTTCCAGCGCGCGGATGGCGGCCATCAGTTCCATGCGGTTGTTGGTGGTGTCCGCCTCGCCGCCCTGCAAGGCGCGTTCCTTGACCACCGCGCCGCCGTCCAGCGCGCGCAGCAACACCCCCCAGCCGCCGGGGCCGGGATTGCCGGAACAGGCGCCGTCGGTCCAGGCGAACAGGTCAGCCATGCGGTTACCCCAACGCAATCGGCAACAGGGTCAGCACCACCAAACCGGTCAGGATCAGCCGCAGCGCCATCCACCATGGCGGTGCCAGCCCGCGCTGCGCAAAATGCCAGTCCAGCCCCAACAGCCCCAGAAACCCCGCGATCAGATGAATGGCCGCCGAGGTCGGCCCGCCGCCGACCATGATCCAGCCATAAAGCGCCGGGATCACTGAAAGGCCATAGCCGATGGCCGCCTCGCGCTCGTTTGCCCGCGTGGCAAAGCCCCACAGCACCCCCGACATGAAGGACAGGATGATCGTACCGTAGGACAATTGCAAATAGGGGCCAACAAAACGGGGGCCGAATGTGGCCACGCTGAACTCGGCCACGGGGTCCGAGAACATGCTCAGCGCGCCCCAGGCAAAGGGGATCACACCGGCAAGGCCAAGGATCAGGGCGGACAGCGGGGGCATCGTCATGGGGCCTCCATGCCAAGCGGTGGGTCGAAGGGCAAGTGCGGATCGCTGACGCGGACGCGCCGTGTCACGCCGGTTCGCGCAGGATGCGCGGCACCTTGAATTCGACGTTTTCCTCGGCCGTCGTGACCCGTTCCACAGTCACGGCATAGCGGGCGCGAAAGGCGTCCACCACTTCGTTGACCAGATCCTCGGGGGCGGATGCGCCTGCGGTGATGCCGACACTGCGGATGCCGTCCAGCGCGCGCCAGTCGATGTCGGTCGCGCGCTGGACCAGTTGCGCGTAGGTGCACCCTGCGCGCTGGCCGACCTCGACCAGACGTTTCGAGTTGGACGAATTGGGCGCGCCGACCACCAGCATCGCGTCACAACGCGGCGCCATTGCCTTGACGGCTTCCTGCCGGTTCGTGGTGGCGTAACAGATGTCTTCCTTATGCGGGCCGATGATGGCGGGGAACCGCGCCTGCAAGGCCGCGACGATCTCGGCCGTGTCATCCACCGACAGGGTGGTCTGCGTCACATAGGCAAGGCGCGCCGGATCGCGCACGGCAACGGTTGCCACATCGGCCACGGTTTCGACCAGCAGCACTTCGCCATCCGGCAATTGCCCCATCGTGCCCACGGTTTCCGGATGGCCGGCATGGCCGATCATGATCATCTGCAAGCCGTTTTCGCTGTGCCGCGCCGCCTCGCTGTGCACCTTGGTGACAAGGGGGCAGGTGGCGTCCACCGCAATCATGTTGCGGGCCTGCGCGGCGGCGGGCACCGACTTTGGCACGCCATGGGCGGAAAAGATCACCGGGCGGTCCGCGGGGCATTCGTCCAGTTCCTCGACGAACACCGCGCCTTGGGCCCGCAGCGCGTCCACGACATAGCGGTTATGGACGATTTCGTGCCGGACATAGACCGGCGCGCCCCATTTCCGCAGGGCCAGTTCGACGATCTTGATCGCCCGGTCCACCCCGGCGCAGAACCCGCGCGGCGCGGCCAGAAACAGGGTCAAAGGTGGCAGGTTCAACGGCGGCGGGTTCAAAGGCGGTAACGTCATTCCCGCGTCACTGTTCCACGACAACCGAATCACGGGGTGCCATGGGTTCGCGCGGCGGGCGGCCGATCACGTTGCGCAGATCATCCAGTTCGATGAAATTGTCAGCCTGACGGCGCAATTCATCGGCGATCATCGGCGGCTGGCTGCGGATGGTGGACACCACGGAGACCCGCACGCCCTGACGTTGCAGGCTTTCGATCAGCGGGCGGAAATCACCATCGCCGGAAAACAGCACCGCGTGATCCATCCGCGACGCCAGTTCCATCGCATCCACGGCCAGTTCGATGTCTATGTTGCCCTTGACCTTGCGTCGCCCCAGACTGTCGGTGTATTCCTTGGCTGGCTTTGTCACCATCGTGAACCCGTTGTAATGCAACCAGTCCACCAGAGGCCGGATCGGCGAATATTCATCGTTTTCCAGCAGGGCGGTGTAGTAGAAGGCACGCAACAGCTTGCCGCGACGCATGAATTCATGGCGCAGCAACTTGTAATCGATGTCAAACCCCAAGGCTTTTGCCGCAGCGTAAAGATTTGCCCCATCGATGAACAGCGCAAGCCGTTCGTCCTTGTAAAACATTAATTTGTATCCTTCCGACATGTCGGACCACGCTAAAACGTGTGACTGGGGTTTCCGCGTTCAATACGACATAATAAGCCGCATGTCTGATTGCGGCAAGACGACACTGTTCGCTGAATCCATAGAACCTTGGCAGGAAACCATCAAGTGTGCATGATCGCGCTGGGCGGAAACATCCCATCCGAGGTAGGTCCGACGGCCAGCACGCTGCGGGCGGCGCTGCGGGCGCTGGATGGGGCGGGATTGCCGCTGCTGGCCTGCAGCCGGTTCTGGCGCACGCCCTGCTTTCCGGCGGGGGCGGGACCCGATTATGTCAATGCCTGCGCGATTTTGGCGGTTGATCCGGATATCAATTCGGACGGTGACGACGGTCCGCAGGCGGTGCTGACCGCCCTGCATCGGATCGAGGCGCAATTTGGCCGCAGGCGCGCAGAGCGCTGGGGCGGGCGGACGCTGGATCTGGATCTGCTGGCCTGTGGGGACCGGGTATTGCCCGATGCCGCAACGCAGGACGCTTGGCGCGCCCTGTCGCCGGAATTGCAGGCGACCCGCGCACCCGATACCCTGATCCTGCCGCATCCCCGGATGCAGGACCGGGCGTTCGTGCTGGTTCCCTTGGCGGAAATCGCGCCGGACTGGCGCCACCCGCGCCTTGGCCTGACCGTGACGGAGATGCGCGATGCCTTGCCCGCCGCGGACCTGACGGCCATGCAGCCGCTGTAACGTGATCGCCCGGACCGAAATTAGCGGGGATTTCGCGGATTATTGGCTTGTCAAGTCCCGTGAATGGTCCTATGCGAAAGCTTTCCGGCGGGCGGGGCGCAGGTGGTTTTTGAAGACGGTCGTTAGATGTGGCTGGGGCGCGTCCGCGTTCCGCATCCTGACCGGAACCGTCTGACCAGCCCACATGTGGCCCGTCGTGAAACCGATTTGCACCTGACAGGAGTGTCCCCATGGCCCGCGTAACCGTCGAAGACTGCGTTGACAAGGTTCCCAACCGCTTCGAGCTTGTGATGCTGGCTGCCCACCGCGCCCGCGAAATCGCTGCCGGTGCACCGATCACCGTCGATCGCGACAATGACAAGAACCCGGTGGTCGCCCTTCGCGAAATCGCCGATGAAACCCAGGCCGCCGATGGCCTGCGCGAACGGCTGATCGAGGCGAACCAGACCCAGATCGAGGTCGATGAGCCCGAGGAAGACGGCATGTCCCTGCTGATGGGCGGCGAACCCGACCGTCCGTCCGACGACGACATGTCCGAAGAAAAACTGCTGCGCGCGCTGATGGAGGCGCAGCGCCAGTCGTAACCCTGAAGACGTGCGGGAGGCGAAACGGACCGAATGATCGCCGTCGAAGACCTGATCGCACTGATCCGCAACTACAACCCGCGCACCAACGCCGATCTGGTGCGCGCAGCCTATGCCTTTGGCATGGACATGCACGCGGGCCAGTTGCGCCAATCGGGCGAGCCCTATTTTTCGCATCCTGTCGCAGTCGCGGCCATCCTGACCGAAATGCGGCTGGATGACGCAACGCTGATCACCGCGCTGCTGCACGACACCATCGAGGACACCAAGGCCAGTTTCGTCGAGGTGGAAACGCGTTTCGGCCGCGAGGTGGCCGAATTGGTCGATGGCGTCACGAAACTGACCAACCTGCAACTGACCTCGACCGAAACCCAGCAGGCGGAAAATTTCCGCAAGCTGTTGATGGCGATGTCAAAGGATCTGCGGGTGATCCTCGTGAAACTCGCCGACCGGCTGCACAACATGCGCACCATCAAGGCGATGAAGCCGGAAAAGCAGGCCAAGAAGGCGCGCGAGACGATGGAGATCTATGCGCCGCTGGCCGGCCGCATGGGCATGCAATGGATGCGCGAGGAACTGGAAGACCTCGCGTTCCGCGTGCTGAACCCCGAGGCACGGGCGTCGATCATGCGCCGTTTCTTGACGCTGCAAAAGGAATCGGGCGATGTGATCGAACGCATCACCGCCGACATGCGGGTGGAACTGGACCGCGCCGTCGTCGAGGCGACGGTGTTCGGGCGGGCGAAAAAGCCCTATTCGATCTGGCGCAAGATGGAAGAAAAGCAGATGGCCTTTTCGCGGCTGTCCGACATCTATGGCTTTCGCGTCATCACCCGGACCGAAGAAGACTGCTATCGCGCGCTGGGGGCGATCCACCAGCGCTGGCGCGCCGTGCCGGGGCGGTTCAAGGATTACATCAGCCAGCCGAAATCGAACGGCTATCGGTCCATCCACACCACCGTATCGGGCCGCGACGGCAAGCGTGTCGAGGTGCAGATCCGCACCCGCCAGATGCACGAGGTGGCCGAAGCCGGCGTCGCCGCGCATTGGTCCTATCGCGACGGGGTGCGCGCGGCGAACCCCTTTGCGGTGGACCCGGCGAAATGGATCGCCGGGCTGACCGAACAGTTCAACACCGATCAGGATCACGACGAATTCCTCGAAGCCGTCAAGCTCGAGATGTATTCCGATCAGGTGTTCTGCTTTACCCCCAAGGGTGACGTGGTGAAATTGCCGAAAGGCGCGACGCCGATCGATTTCGGCTATGCGATCCACACCCGGATCGGCAATGCCTGCGTGGGGGCCAAGATCGACGGCATGCGCGTGCCCTTGTGGACCCGTATCCGCAACGGCCAGTCGGTGGAAATCATCACCGCGCAGGGCCAGACCCCGCAGGCGACATGGCTGGACATCGCCACCACCGGCAAGGCCAAGGCCGCGATCCGCCGCGCGCTGCGCGAGGTGGACAGGGGCCGCTTCATCAAGCTGGGGGCGGAACTGGCACGGTCGGCCTTTGACCATGTCGGCAAGAAGGCCACCGACAAGGCGCTGGATCTGGCCGCGCGGCACCTGCGCATCGACGGCGGCCGCAACGAGGTTCTGGCGCGGCTGGGATCGGCGGAAATCACCGCGCGCGAGGTGGTCCACGCCGTCTATCCCGAACTGGCCCGTGGCGAGGCCGAGGCGATTGACCGCACCCGCGCCGTGGTCGGCATCTCGCCTGACCAGACCTTTGCCCGCGCGCCCTGCTGCCAGCCCTTGCCGGGCGAACGCATCGTGGGGATCAGGACACGCGGGCAGGGGGTGCAGGTCCATGCCATCGATTGCCCTGCCCTGCAGCGGTTCGAAGACCAGCCCGACCGCTGGATGGACCTGCACTGGCACGCGGGCAAACACCCGGCCATCCATGCCGCGACGATTTCGGTCACGGTATCAAACGATCCCGGCGTCATGGGACGGATTTGCACATTGATCGGCGAGCAGAAGGCCAATATCTCGGACTTGCAATTCGTGGACCGCAAACCCGATTTCTACCGCGTCCTGATCGACGTCGAGTTGCGGGATGTGGAACACTTGCATTCGCTGTTGTCGGCGCTGGAAGCCGAGCAGGACGTGGCGGCCATCGAGCGTTTCCGCGATCCGGCGCGTCTGCCGGGCCCGGCGGTTCCGGCGATGGCACGATAGACCCGGCCCGGCGGCTCCGGTGACGGCACGATAGACCCGACCCGGCGGTTCCGGCGGCGGCACGAAAGAAGAAGGCAGGACGTGGTTTTCAAGCGTCGCAACAAACGCCCGTTCTGGCGGGTCATACAGGAATCGTTCTGGCCCAGCATCGGCTGGTCCCGGGCGGTGCAGTATGTACAGCACCGCCTGCGCCGCCTGCCCGACAGCCCAGAACGGGTGGCGCGAGGGGTATTCGCGGGCGTGTTCGTGTCATTCCTGCCGTTGTTCGGGTTTCATTTCCTGTCCGCCGGGCTGTTGGCATGGGTCATGCGCGGCAACATCATCGCCGCGCTGATCGGCACCTTTCTGGGCAATCCGCTGACCTATGTCGGCATTACATGGGTGGCGCTGCGGATGGGATACTGGATGCTGGGCCGTGACTGGGCGCATGGTGCGGCGATGGACTCGATCGGCCATGCATTTCGGGACGCTTGGCTGGATCTGAAGCAGAATTTCTGGTCGATCTTCACGCCGGACACCGCGCATTGGGACGGGCTTTGGCATTTTTACGACAACGTCTATTTTCCCTTCCTGATCGGCGGCATAGTGCCCGGTGTCGTGGTGGGGCTGATCTGCTATTTCATCACCGTGCCGCTGGTGCGGGTCTATCAGAACCGCCGCAAGGGCGCGTTGAAGGCCAAACTGGAGGCGCTGAAGAAAAAGGCGCATCTGGTGGCTGACGAGGCGGGGAAAGCGGACTAGCTTCAGCGCCAACCCGAAGGAGACCCCATGAAACCGCTTGGACATCTGCGCCTTGGCGTGAATATCGACCATGTGGCAACCGTGCGCAACGCGCGCGGGTCGGCCTATCCCGACCCGGTCCGTGCCGCACGGCTGGCCGAGGACGCGGGCGCGGACGGCATCACCGCCCATCTGCGCGAAGATCGCCGCCACATCAGCGACGCCGACATCGAGGCGCTGATGGCCACGCTGACCAAGCCGCTGAATTTCGAGATGGCCGCGACCGATGAGATGCAGAAGATCGCATTGCGCCATCGCCCCCATGCCGTATGCATCGTGCCCGAAAAGCGCGAGGAACGCACGACCGAAGGCGGGCTGGAGGTCGCGCGCGAGGAAAACCGGCTGGCGCATTTCATCGCGCCCTTGCGCGACGCCGGCTGCCGGGTGTCCATCTTCATCGCCGCCGATGCCCGCCAGATCGACGCAGCGGCGCGGATCGGCGCGCAGGTGATCGAACTGCACACCGGGGCCTATTGCGATTATCACGCCGACGGGCATGTCGCCGAACGCGACGCCGAACTGGAACGCCTGCGCACGATGGCGGCCTATGCCCATTCGCTGGGGCTGGAGGTGCACGCCGGCCATGGCCTGACCTATGACACGGCCGGGCCGGTCGCCGCCTTCCCCGAGGTGATGGAACTGAACATCGGCCATTTCCTGATCGGCGAGGCGATTTTCCGCGGCCTTGGCCCCGCGATTGCGGAAATGCGCCGCTTGATGGACGAGGCGCGGGCCTGACATGGCCCAGGTGAGGGCCCGCCTGACGCTGGCGGTCGCGCTGCTGGCCGTGGTGATGGCGGGCTGGGCGATCTGGACGCTGGAAACGGCCCGCAGCGGCATCGCGATCACCCAAGGCGCGGTGAGTGAAACGCCGGTGACGCGTTACAGCGACGGGTCGGACGGACCGCCCGTGGTCATCGCGCATGGCTTTGCCGGGTCGCGCCAGATGATGCAGGCCTATGCCCTGACGCTGGCGCAGGCCGGCTATACCGTGCACACCTTTGATTTCGAAGGGCACGGGCGGCACCCATTGCCCATGTCGGGGGATGTGAACGCCATCGAAGGCACCACGCAGCGGCTGGTGGACCAGACCCGCAGCGTGATCGACGCGGCGCGGCAGGGCGATATGCCGGTGGCGTTGGTGGGCCATTCTATGGCCACCGATGTGCTGGTGCGGGTGGCGCAGGATATGCCCGGCATCGGGCCCTTGGTGTTGCTGTCAGCGTTTTCGCAGGCGATCACGGCCAGCCATCCGTCCAATCTGTTGCTGATCACCGGGGTCTGGGAACCGGGCTTGCGTGACTATGCGCTGGACGCGGCGCGGATGGTCGATCCGGCGGCGGTCTATGGCCAGACAGTGATGGCTGGTGGTGTGACCCGGCAGGCATTGCTGGCCCCTGCGGTGGAACATGTGGCAATCCTGCAATCGCGCGCCGGGCGCGCGGCGACCTTGGCTTGGCTGGATGCGTTCTACAGCCGGGCCAGCGTTGCATCCGTGCCACCGACCGGCTGGGCCCTGCTGACGCTGTTGGCGGCGATCACCGCGCTGGCCGCGCCATTGGCCCGTTTGCTGCCGCAACAGGCC
>JBGSJU010000412.1:0-2704 GCA_041741655.1 Rhodobacterales bacterium | reverse complement strand
CCTGTCGATTTCCGTCAGGCACGCCTCGGTCAGTTCCACGGCGGTGAAATCGCCCTTGCGCAGGCCGTCGCGCGCCGCCGCCAGCGTCAGTTGGTTCAACGCGGTCATTCCACCACCTTCGGCACGGCAAAGAACCCTTCGCGCGCATCGGGCGCATTGGCCAGCACCTGCGCCTGCCGGTTGCCATCGGTCACGACATCGGCGCGGCGTTTCAGGCGCATCGGCGTGACCGACGTCATCGGCTCCACGCCGGTCACATCGACCTCGTTCAACTGTTCCATGAAGGCCAGAATGCCCGACAGTTGGTCGGCCAGTTGCGGCAACGCCTCTGGCGCGACCCGGATCCGGGCCAGATGCGCGACCTTGCGCGCGGTGTCGATATCAATTCCGGACATGGCACACTCCGTTCGTTCGGCCCCGTTTAGCCCCGCGTCCCCGCCTGTGCAATCCGTCGGCTGGGTTTTCAACCGGCCGCTGCCCGCGCCTGCACAAACCGCCGCCAGACCCCGATCATCCAGCCCAGCATGGCGGCATTCAGCAGATGCCACAGGAAATGCGTGCCCAGCGGGAATGCAGCGCAGACCAGCGGATCGACCGACCGCGCCACGAGCGACAGCGTCAGTATGCCTGCCCCGATGGCCAGCCCGCGCCCCACCGCGCCACGCAGAACCGCCGCATAGATCAGGATCATGGCCACCACCGGCCAGTATCCCGCCGACACGCCGATCACCGGCATCCGCGCGAACAGCGGCGCGGTCAGCGCGGCAAACGGGACAAATCCTGCCGCCGCCAGCCCGGCGACCCAGCTCCGCGCGCCCATGAAATCACGCGTCGCGGCGTAGATATACAACAGGATGAACCCAAGGATCGGCAGCACATCTGCCAGCCCGGTCAGCCGGTTGGCAAAGGTATGAAACAGCCCCGACCCGATCCCGATCACCACCAGCACCACGGAAAGCGCCTGCCCCATCGCCATCCCGCGACAGCGCGCGAACATCCAAACTCCCGCCAGCACGAAGGCGAGGTTCGTCACCGCATTGACCGGCTCGGCCCAAAGGCCCGCATCCAACCGTTCACAATAGCCATCCACCGGCGCCAGCCAATCCATCCTGCGGCCCTCCTGCGCTGGAACCTAGGGGCGGCACCGGCAAATCCCACCCTGCATTCTTCGGTTCACAAATACCCCGGTAAGCGCGAGGGGTGAGGGGCTTGCCCAGAACCCGCGCAGCGCGCCCTCGCTGCTGACCCCGGCCTTATGCGCTTCCCTTCCCGGCGAGCGGCGCTATCCTTGCCGCAACCGCACAACAACCGCCGACGGAGCGCCCCCCCATGCAGATCACCTGGCTCGGCCATTCCAGCTTTCGCATCACCATCGCGGGCCAGGTCCTGCTGATCGACCCGTGGCTGTCGGGCAATCCGATGCTGCCCGAGGATCGCCGCGACGACGGCACGGCCGGGGCCACCCATATCCTGCTGACGCACGGCCATTTCGACCATATCGCTGACACGCTGCCGCTGGCGCGCAAGCTGAACATCCCGGTTGTCGGCCAGTATGATCTGATGTCGCACTGGGCCGAGACGGAAAAGGTGCAGACCATCGGCTTCAACAAGGGCGGCACGGTCAATCTGGGCGGTGACGGCGACGGCGTGCAGGTGACGATGGTGCACGCGACCCATTCCTCGACGTTTTCCAGCCCCGATGGCCCGCGCATTGCGGGCACCGAATGCGGGTTCATGATCGCGGGCGAAGGCCATGTGATCTATGTGTCCGGCGATACCGACGTGATGGCCGACATGGGGGTGTTTCAGGCGCTGCACGCGCCGGACATCGGCATTCTGGCGGCGGGCGGCTATTTCACCATGGACATGCGGCGCGCGGCCTATGCCGCGAAAACCTTCTTCGATTTCAAGACGGTGATCCCCTGCCACTACCGGACCTTCCCGATCCTCGAACAATCCGCCGCGGCGCTGGCTGCCGCCCTGCCCGGCGTGAACGTGATCGAACCGCAGGTGCTGGTCCCGATCACGATCTGACCGGTGCGCGGCTCACGCCGGACGTCTGCACTCGGGATTGCCGAATTTCGCGGTGCAGACCTTGGCGGCACAGGCCCGGATCTGCAGGTCGCGCGCCGGGGCGTTCACATCGACGGTTTCGACCGTGGTATAGGGGATGCCTTCGGTCCGGGTCTGCGCCACGCAATTCTGCACGGACCCGGTCGGCGTGGTCGTCGTGGTGCAGGTGCTGATGCCGGTCGGCACCCGAATGTAGCGTATGCGTTCCACCAGTTGCCGTTCCAGCCGCGGCGGGATCTTCTGGCGCCATTCCGCTTCACAGACCGACCGTTCGGCGCGGTATTCCGGCGTGCCGCAGGACGCCAGCAAGGGCGCAAGGACAAGGATCAACAGGGGCGTGCGGCGCATGGCGGGGGTCCGATCAAGGGCTTCTGTCCACCACAGAATGCCGCGCCGCGCGCACTGTCAATATGCGCGATGTCACGCCCGGTTTACGTCCTCAGCCGGTCAAAGAACGCCTTCAACAGCGCAGCAGATTCGGCGGCCGCGATGCCGTCCACCACCTCGGGCACATGATGGCATTGCGGATGGGCAAAGATGCGCGGGCCCTGTGCCACGCCGCCGGATTTCGGATCAGCCGCCGCATAGACCAGCCGCGCAAGCCGTGCCGCCGCGATGGCCGCCGCGCACA
>JBGSJU010000411.1:0-2824 GCA_041741655.1 Rhodobacterales bacterium | reverse complement strand
CCCGCGCCATCCGGCGCTTGGCTGGCGGCTGTACGGCCCGGACGGCGGCGATGACGGCACGGATTGGGACGCGCTGCGCGTCATGCACCTGATCCCGGAAACCGGCGTGGAACTGACGCCGGACACCTATGTGCTGGAAGCCGGGTTCGAACGCCTGCATGGCGTCGATTTCCGCAAGGGCTGTTATGTGGGCCAGGAGGTGACAGCCCGGATGCATCACAAGACCGAGCTGAAAAAGGGTCTGGTGCGACTGGGCATCGACGGCAGCGCCCCGGTTGGCACCGAAATCACGCTGGATGGCAAGCCCGCCGGCACGCTGTTCACGCAGGCGGGCGCCATGGCCTTGGCCCATATGCGGTTTGACCGCATCGCGCCCGGGATGCAGGCGGGTGCGGCCCGCTTGCATCCGCTGCCAGATTAGGCCCGGGCCGAATATTCCAGAAATTCGGTGTGCACGATGATGTCCTCGTCCACCCCGATGAACGGCGGCACCATGATGCGCACGCCATTGTCCAGCACGGCGGGTTTGAACGATTTCGACGCGGTCTGCCCGGTCAGTGTCGGTTCGGTTTCCACCACGCGGCAGGTCACCTTCTGCGGCAGCGCCACCGAAAGGGCTTCTTCGCCGTAGAATTGCACCGTCGCCGTCATGCCATCCTGCAGGAACGGGCGGCGGTCGCCCAGCAATTCGGCATCGATTTCAATCTGTTCAAACGTTTCGGGGTCCATGAACACCAGCCGGCCGTCAGTTTCATACAGGAACTGCTGGTCGCGGTTTTCCAGCTTGACCTCTTCGACCTTGTCCTCGGACCGCCACCGCTCGTTCAACTTGCGCCCGTCGCGCAGGTTCTTCAGCTCGACCTGCGCAAAGGCGCCGCCCTTGCCCGGCTTGACATGGTTCACCTTGACCGCGGCCCAAAGCCCGCCGTCAAAGTCGAGGACGGACCCCGGACGAATTTCGTTTCCATTAATTTTCGGCATGTCGCAAAACCATGGCAAAAGGTTGAAGAATTAACACCAGCCCCCATATCTGGGTGGCGAGGGGGGATCGTCCCAACGACATATCGTGCTGCTCCTGCAAAACCCATGCGTTTGTCGCATAACTGTCATGCAGAAGAGGGCTACCCGAATCATGCACGATACGCCATAAGCCTCGTTACGCCGAAAAACACAAGAACAATAAGAAAAGGACGGTACCATGCGCGATTTCGTCGATGGCACTGCATTCAACAATGAACAGGGCAACCGTGCCCGCAAACTGTTTGCCGCTGTCGTGCTGGCCGCATTGGATGATGCGATCGCCGACGACAAGAAGTATGGCAACGGTCCGGAACAGATCGCCCGTTGGGCCCGTTCGCGCGATGGACGCGAGGTGCTGTCTTGCGCCGGCATCGACCCGAACGAACGGGTGGTGAAGGGTCTGATGGACTTTGTGGCCAAGGGTGTGCGCACGTCGGTCGCCTTGTCGCGCGAAGAAAGTGAACGCCGCCACGCGCTGCTGGAAGCCGAAGCCGCCTGATCGCACCCAGATGCGCCGCCGTCTGCGACGCGCCCCGATGGGGCGCGTTTTGCGTCCGGTGAGTCTGGTGTGAAGGCCCGGAACGGCTTGGGCCGCAGGGACGACCGCGGCCTGTCGGCCCGCGCGTTGCTGTGACTGCCGGTTTGCGGTGCCGCAAGGCCCTATTCGAATTCCTGCGCCGACAGCGCCCGATGGATCTCGCGGCGGACCAGTTTGCGCACGTTGCGGGTGATCCGTTCGCCAAGCGCACCCATCAATTCCTGCCGGACGATATCCGCCACCAGATCGCGCAGCATGGCTTCGTCGATGATGGTGTCCTGCGCCAGCAGATCGGCCTCGTCACCCGCGGCGTCCGCACCGCTTGACGATGGACCACGCAGCCCATCCTGCCCGGGGGTCGCTTGTGCCTGAAACGGCGCTGTGGTTGGTGTTTCACCGGATTGAAGCGAACGGTCGTCGGGCGAAGCCTGTTCGTGGTGGGCCAGTTCGTGGTCGGCCAGTTCGGGCCAAGTTTGCTCGGGCGCAGGGTCGCGTGGTGCGGCTTCTGTGTCCGGCGTCAGGAAACTGATCTCATCCGCCGTAATCGGGGACATGTCCGGGTCAGCGTCGATATCGCTATCGGGCCTGTCTGCCGCATGATCTTCCCAGGCGAGGGCGTCCGTGTGCGTCGCGTCATCCGCAGCCGAGTCCCGGTCAGACAGGGGCATGGCCAAATCCGTATCGCCGCGATCATCCGACCATCCGCCGAAGTCATCGGCCAGACTGTCCGACGCATCGGATGGCGCGTCATGCGGATCACCGGTTTCCGGAGACGCGGCGTCACCGACTGGGTCCGGATGGTCGTCTGCGGACCGGTCCGGGCGATGCGGCCGTTTCTGCGCGGCGTCATCGCTGCCTGCGAACACCAGTTGATCGGGTCTGGTTCCGGGCGACAATGCCGCGTCCGGCCAGACATCGATCAACAGCGCGGTCGGGTCCTGCCACGGCTGCAAGGGTGGTTCCGCCTCCGTCGCGGCGTCCGAAACATTGTCCTCGCCCGGGGGCAAGGCTTCTTGATCAGGAACCATGACCCGCAAGGATGGCGTCAAGACCAGCCGTTCGGGTTGCACCCGCGCGTCCGGACCACGCAGATCCGGTTGCTTGGCGTGCACAAAAGCGGGGGACTTCATCGGGTTGGCTTCGCGGGCGGTGTCTGTCGCTGTGTCGCTGGCGGCCGGATCGGCCATGGCGGTCGCGCCCAAGTCCCGGTTCGCGGGATGACCGCGCTCCACCGGTGCCGGCGTTGGTGTCTCTTGCGTTGCCCGG
>JBGSJU010000410.1:0-1638 GCA_041741655.1 Rhodobacterales bacterium | reverse complement strand
CCACGCGGGTCGGCGGCGATACCGGCGTCGGGCCGCTGATCGATGGGTTGGTGGGCGCATGGGCGCGGTTGGGGGCCGGCGATGTGGCCGCGGCACTGGCGGGCTTTGACGCATTGGCGGGACAGGATGGATTGGCCGCCTTTGCCTTGTATCACAAAGCGCTGGCGCTGGCGTCGGTCGGGGATTTCGAGGGTGCCGAAGCCGCGCTGTCCGATGAACGCGCGGCACCCTTGCTGATGACCCGCCGGGCCGTGATGGCCAAGGCCGAAATGCTGAGCCAGCTTGACCGGGCGCCCGATGCGCTGGCGCTGTTGACCGAACAGTTCGGCGATGATCTGGACCCGGGCCTGCGCGCCATGCAGGCGCGGCTGACCGCTGGCGAGAAACTGCCGTTCACCCACCTGCGCGACGCCCGTGAAGGCGTGGCCGAGGTGTTTTTCACGGTCGGCGCCGCCTTGAACGGCGAAGCGGGTGATGACTATACGCTGCTATATGCCCGCATCGCCGAATATCTGCGGCCCGATCACGTCGATGCGCTGCTGTTGGCGGCCCGGTTGCTGGACGACCTTGGTCAATACGATCTGTCGGTCGAAACCTATCGTAAGGTGCCCGCCGATCATCCTTCCTTTCACGCCGCCGAACTGGGCCGGGCCGATGCCCTGCGCCGCGCCGAAAAGACCGAAGCCGCGATCGAGGTGTTGCAGGCCCTGACCCGCAGCCATGGCGATCTGGCGGTTGTGCACGTGACGCTGGGCGATCTGATGCGGCAGGAAGACCGGTTTGCCGAAGCCGTCGCCGCCTATGACCGGGCCGTGTCGCTTCAGGCCGGGTCGGATGCTGATCAATGGTTCGTCTTTTACGCCCGCGCGATTTCGCATGAGCGGTTGCGCGACTGGGACAAGGCCGAACCGGATTTCCGCAAGGCACTGGAGTTGCGCCCGGATCAGCCGCAGGTGTTGAACTACCTTGGCTATTCGCTGGTCGAACGGCAGGAAAAGCTGGACGAGGCGCTGGCGATGATCGAACGCGCCGTCGCGGCACAGCCGCAGTCGGGCTATATCGTCGATAGTCTGGGTTGGGCGCTGTATCGGTTGGGCCGCTATGACGAGGCGGTGGGCCACATGGAACGCGCCGCCGAACTGATGCCGGTCGATCCGGTGGTGAACGACCATCTGGGCGATGTCCTGTGGGCGGTCGGGCGGCGGCTGGAAGCGCAGTTCCAGTGGAAGCGCGCGCTGTCCTTTGTCGATCTGAAAGACGCCAGCGGCGAGGCCGACCCGGTGCGTATTCGCCGCAAGCTGGAGGTCGGGCTGGATCAGGTGCTGGCCGACGAAGGCGCGCCGCCCCTGAAGGTGGCGGATGACAAGACCGCCAACTGACGCCGTCACCGAACGCGCGCCGGCCAAGATCAACCTTGCGCTGCATGTGACGGGCCAGCGGGCCGATGGCTATCACCTGCTGGACAGTTTGGTGGCGTTTGCCGATATCGCGGACAGGGTGACAGTGGCCCCGGCCGACAGTCTGACCCTGCGTGTCACCGGCCCGATGGCGGCGGGCGTTCCGACAGATGCGACCAACCTTGTGTGGCGTGCGGCGGACTGGTTCGCGCCGGGGCAGGGTGCGGCCATCACGCTGGAC
>JBGSJU010000409.1:0-5862 GCA_041741655.1 Rhodobacterales bacterium | reverse complement strand
GCCACGCTGGATGCGCTGCGCAACGAAGTGCGCGCGGCCTGGACGAACCCGATCCAGCGCACCGAAATGCGCAACAACCTGCCGCTGGTGATCCTGCTGCTGGCCATCGGGTCGGTTCTGATCCTGCGCGGGCGGCTGTGGATCGAGGGGCTGGCGCAATATGTGCAGACCGATGGGGCGTCGCCGGGGCGGTTCCTGCTGGGGCTGTTCATTTCGCTCGGTCAGGTGGTGGTGCCGGTGGCGGCGCTGGTGCTGTTGGTCAGTGCGGTCGAACTGCTGAACCTGTTCGGCCTGCGCGGCGAACCGATCCTGCTGGCCGTGCCGCAAGTGGGGATCGCGGTGTTCGTCGCCCGCTGGTTGGGTACGCGGATGTTTCCAAAGGGCGACACCTATGCCTTTGCGTTGAACCTGCCGCCGGAACGGCGCAGCCAAGGCCGGTTCGACGCCGGCGCCCTGGGGCTGATCGTGGGGCTTGGTTTCTTTGTCGAAACCGCCAGCGGGGCGGTCGGCTGGTCGCCCGAAGCGCGGGTGGTGCTGTTGTATCCGTTCGTCGTGCTTGCGGCGGTGCTGTTGGTGCGGCTGGCGCAGCTGTTGCGGCAGCATGTGCAGAATGACGAAGCAAGGGACGGCGAACGCAACTATCGCAACAGCCTCGTGCATGTGCTGGCCCGTGTCGTGTCGGCGGTGGCCATTCTGGGGGCGGTTGTCGCCGGGATCGGGTATTTCGAGGCCGGGGTGAACATCGTTTATCCAACCTTCATGTCGTTGCAGCTGATCGCGGTTCTGATGGTGCTGCAACGCGTGGTGACGGCAAGTTATGCCCTGATCACCGGCGCGCGCGATGATGTGTCCGAGGCGCTGTTTCCGGTGTTGGCGGGGTTCTTGCTGGCGATCCTGTCCTTGCCGGTCTTTGCCCTGATCTGGGGCGCGAAAACCACGGATCTGGCCGAAATCTGGGCCAGTTTTGCATCGGGCGTGTCCATCGGCGATACCCGCATTTCACCCGCCGCCTTCCTGACCTTTGCGGTGGTGTTCGCGCTGGGATACATGGCGACGCGGCTGGTACAGGGCACGCTGAAATCCTCGGTTTTGCCGAAAACCAGCATCGACCCCGGCGGGCAGAATGCCATCGTGTCGGGGCTGGGCTATGTCGGCATCTTTCTGGCGGCGCTGGCGGCTGTCACCTCGGCGGGGATCGACCTGTCGGGGCTGGCGATTGTCGCGGGGGCCTTGTCGGTTGGCATCGGGTTCGGCTTGCAGAACATCGTGTCCAATTTCGTGGCGGGCATCATTCTGCTGATCGAACGGCCGATTTCCGAAGGTGACTGGATCGAGGTCGGCGGCAAGCAAGGCTATGTGCGCGACATCTCCGTGCGGTCCACCCGGATCGAAACCTTCGACCGCACCGATGTCATCGTGCCCAACGCCGATTTCGTGTCCGGCATGGTGACGAACTACACCCGCGGCAAGACGCTGGGCCGCCTGATCGTGCCGGTGGGCGTCGCCTATGGCAATGACACCCGCAAGGTCGCAACCATCCTGCGCGAGATCGCCGAGGCGCATCCGATGGTGCTGGCCAATCCGAAACCCCTGATCCTGTTCATGGGGTTCGGTGCCGACAGCCTGAATTTCGAGGTTCGGGTTATCCTGCGCGATGTGAACTGGTCGCTGTCGGTGCGGTCGGAAATGAACCATCAGATCTACGAACGGTTCCGTACGGCGGGCATCGAAATCCCCTATCCGCAACGCGACGTCTGGATCCGCAATCCCGAGGTTCTGGTGCCGAAACCCGCCGACCCGACACCGCCGCCCGCCCCCCCGCACCAAGACCCCGCCTGACAGGAGACCCCCGATGACCCGTCTGATGTACCGCGACGATGCCTATCTGCGCGATGCGCCAGCCGTTGTGCATTATCTGACCGAAGAGGGCGGCATCGTGTTGGACCAGTCGCTGTTCTATGCCACGGGCGGTGGGCAGCCGGGCGACAGCGGCTGGCTGGAATGGCCGGGCGGGCGGATGGAAATCGCCACCGCGATCAAGGGCACCGGATCGGATGTGATTCTGGTCCCCGGCGAACCCGTGCCGCTGCCGGCGGCGGGTGACGCGGTGGTGCAGCATCTGGATTGGGAACGCCGGCATCGCCACATGCGGGTGCATACCGCGTTGCACCTGTTGTCGGTGGTGATCCCCTTGCCGGTGACCGGCGGACAGATCAGCGCCGAAAAAGGCCGGCTGGATTTCGACATGGCCGACCCGCCGTCCGATCTGGCGGCGCTGGAGGCGCGGTTGAACGCGCTGGTGGATGCCGACCTGCCGGTGACCGAAGACTGGATCACCGATGCCGAACTGGCCGCCAATCCGGGGCTGGTGAAAACCATGTCGGTGATGCCGCCGATGGGGCAGGGGCGGGTGCGACTGGTGCGGATCGGGCAGGGTGCGGGGCAGATCGACCTGCAGCCCTGCGGCGGCACGCATGTGGCCCGCACAGGTGAAATCGGTCGATTGGTGATGGGCAAGGTCGAGAAGAAGGGCAAACAGAACCGCCGGGTGTCGATCCTGCTGGCGGATTGAGGCGCGGTCAGGGACGGCAGCCGGTTGGGGCCCGGTTGGGGCCGGTTCAGGCACCGATCAGGGGTGCAGCGCGGCGATGCCGGCGAGTTGCTGTTCGACCATCGCTACATACTGGCTCGCCCCGGCCCGGATATACACATCAAGTGCTGCGCGGGCATGGTCCCGCGCGCGGTCCAGATGGGCGGGGTCGGTGGTCTTGGCAAAGAACTTCACTTCGACCAAGGACAGATTGAACCTCGTGGACGCATGGTCCAGCGGCACCCGGTCCAAGGTGCGTTCGGTCAGCGCCGCCTGATAGGCCGCCACCGCCTGATCCAGCAGGGCCGTGCCGCTGTCGCGTTCCCCAAGAAGTTGCAGCGCACTGCCCAGATTGTTCTGCGTCATCGCCCAATGCAGCGGCACCCGGTCCTGTGTCCGTTCGGTCAGCGCCGCCTGAAACGCCGCCACCGCCTGTTCCAACCGCGCCGTGCCGGGTTCGCGTGCGCCAATGGATTGCAACGTGGCGCCAAGGTTGTTCTGGGTCATCGCCCAGTCCAGCGGCACCCGGTCTTGCGTCCGCTCGGTCAACGCGGCCTTGTAGGCTGTCACTGCCTGTTCCAGCACGACCACATCGCCGGAGCGTTCCCCGAGGGTTTTCAGCACATTGCCCAGATTGTTCTGCGTTATGGCCCAGTCCAGCGGCACCTTGTCCCGGGTGAATTCGGTCAGCGCGGCGGTAAAGGCCGTGACCGCCTGGTCCAGCCGCGCCGTGCCGGTTTCGCGTTCCCCAAGGGTTTTCAGCGCATTGCCCAGATTGTTCTGCGTCGCGGCCCAGTCCAGCGGCACCCGGTCCTGTGTCCATTCGGTCAGGACCGCCTGATAGGCCGCCACGGCCTGTTCCAACCGCGCGACGCCGGGTTCGCGTTGCCCGAGGATGAGCAGCGCATTGCCCAGACTGTTCTGGGTTTCAGCCCAGTCCAGCGGCACCCGGTCCTGCGTCCGTTCTTTCAGCGCCTCCTTGTAGGCAGCGACCGCCTGATCCAACCGCGCGGTGCCGCGTTCGCGTTCGCCAATGGTTTGCAGCGCGGCCCCCAGATTGGTCTGCGTCGTGGCCCAGTTCAGCGGGTCTGCGCCCCGATCAAGATCGGAAAGGGCCTGTTGATAGCTGTCAACTGCCCGTTCCAATGCGGACGCCGATCCGGTTTGCAGCCCGATCCAGTAGTTTGCCCGGGCATGCGCCTGCCAGACCGTGGCACGATCGGCTGCAGGCAGGCTGTTTTGCATCGCGTCGATCAAGGGCGTGGTGATCGTCAGCACCAGTTGCATCCGGTCCACCACATAGCCGCCGGCCTCTTCGTCGGTCAGTTCAGCATAGGTCGCGGCCTTGGCGGCGATCAACGTGCCGACTGCATCGGAGAACATGGCGTCCAGCACGGTGCCTGCCGCCGCGAAATCGCCGCGACCCTCGCCCTCGCGGGCCAGAAACCGCAGTTCGATCTGGCCACCCGCCTGCAGCACGTCACCCCAGATCACCACATCGGCATTAGCCCGGCGCAACAGGTCAAGACCGCGGGTCTTTGCGTCGAGCAGCGCCTGCGCCGCGTTGCCGCCTGACGTCAACAGCGGCGGGCAGGCGATGGCTTCGACCTGGATCACACTGCTGATGTCCTCGCCGTAGAGGCGGGTCAGCGTGCGGGAAATCTGGTCGAGGTGCCGGTAGTCGTCGTCACCGCGCAGCGCCGTGACCAGAACCAGATAGACCGCATCATCCGGACGTTCGGTCACCGCGAAATGGCGTTCCTGACAGGCAACCCGCGCCTCTGCAGGGGGAAATGCCGTACGCCACACCGCACCGACAGTTGCGTTGCGCACATCTTCGATCATGCCGACAGCCAGACCCGACAGAACCGAGCAGCCCGTCACAACGATCCATCGGCGTCTGACCCATTCCCACATGTCTGCACCCCGACCGCCACCGACCGCGACTGGCGACATCATGGCAAAGCCCTGTGACATCGCAACCGCAAACCGGCCGCCCTGATCTTGCGGCTTCGCCGGTGCACCCACCTTTGCGTGATTTTTACAATTCCACTGCTACCCTGACCAGAGGTGCGTTGCGGGAGATTGCAGATGACCCTGTCCAACCACACCATCGCGCGCTTCGCGGTCTGGAATCTGGCCGGCAATGACCGCTTTGCCGGCGGTGATGGTGACGGGATCGATCCCTCCAGCCGCAAGGCGTGGCATCAGGTGCTGGGCCTCGCCTTGATGGATGCCGATTTCATCACGTTGGTCGAGGTGTTCCCCGACAGCCATATCGGATTTCTGGCGCAGGAACTGGCGGTCAAAGGGCTGAACTATCAGATCACCTTCCTGCCGCAACCGGACAGCCACCTCGGCATCGGGTTCCTGCACAAGCCGGGCATCACGGTCAGCAACCCGCGGTTTGTCCCCGGCTCCGAAGGCGATTATGTCGGTGGGCGGCAGGCGCTGGCGGTGGATGTGAAGATCGGGCCACGGTTCAACGCCGTGGTTATCGGCGTGCACCTGAAATCCGGGCGTGACGGGGCCGAACAGGCGCTGCGCGACAGCCAATGCCGCGCCATCGGCCAATGGATCACCGCGCTGCACCAGACGCCGGGATACAAGCAGCACACGATCGCGTTGATGGGCGATTTCAACATGATCCCGGGGCAGGATGTGTCGAATTTCTTTCATCTGGGCGGCGAAGATGTGCTGGATTTCGTGTCCAGCTGGGATTTGCAGGAACGGTTTTCGCATATTTTGGAAAGCGGGCGGGAAAACCTGCTGGACGGCTTCGCGGTGTCGCGCCGGTTTTCCACCCGCTACATCACCGGGTCGCTGCAACTGGTGCCGATGCACTGGACACTGGGCATGGGCCGCGAGAAATTCCGGGCGCAGGTATCCGATCACCTGCCGTTCATGGCGTCGTTCAGGTTGTTCTGAACCTGCTTGCAAAGCTATGCCACTCTTGGCATTAGGGCGCGGATGGACAGTTGGCCGAGTGGTCGAAGGCGCACGCCTGGAAAGTGTGTAGGCGGGGAACCGTCTCGAGGGTTCGAATCCCTCACTGTCCGCCATTTTACCAGATTTAATTAAGCAATTTCATAATCCTGCACACTTGGGCTAAGGTTCAAACCCCCGCGCTTTCCCCCACTTCAGCGCGAATAGTCATGGATTGAGACGGATCGCGGTGGCAGCAAGTTGCTTCAGTCTCGTGTTATGGATGGCACCTGAACTGAGCTAAGGTGAGGTGCCCCTATTTTCCTAGACACCTGCATCGTTCAGTT
>JBGSJU010000408.1:0-2068 GCA_041741655.1 Rhodobacterales bacterium | reverse complement strand
GGCGCGGGCCCGCGCCACCGTAGGGGAAATCAGCATGGCGATGGAAAAGGTGTTCGGCCGGCACCGCGCCGAGGTCAAGACGCTGGCGGGGGTCTATGGCGCCGCCTACGAAGGTGACGCCGGCTTTGCCGCCATTCAGGCCGATGTCGAGGCGTTCGCCGCCGCCGAAGGGCGCCGCCCGCGCATGCTGGTGGTCAAGATGGGGCAGGACGGCCATGACCGGGGCGCCAAGGTGATCGCCACGGCCTTTGCCGATATCGGGTTCGATGTTGATGTCGGCCCGCTGTTCCAGACGCCGGAAGAGGCGGCGCAGGACGCGGTGGACAATGACGTGCATGTGGTCGGCATTTCCAGCCAGGCGGCCGGGCACAAGACGCTGGCACCGCAACTGATCGCCGCGCTGCGCGACAAGGGCGCCGAGGATATCCTGGTGATCTGCGGTGGCGTGATCCCGCAGCAGGATTACGATTTCCTGAAGGGCGTCGGCGTCAAGGCGATCTTTGGCCCCGGCACCAACATCCCGGACGCGGCGCGCGATATCCTGTCCTTGATCCGCGCCACGCGGGATTGATGGCGGCGCGGGGGCTCTGCCCCCCGCCTGCGGCGTCCCCCGGGATATTTGGGAACCGAAGAAGCCCAAGGTGGATTGGTTCGGCGGATTATTCCGCCGGGGCCGGCTTTGCCGTTGTCGCCGCAGCCTTTGCCGTGGTTTTGGATGTGCTCAGTATCAGCACCGTATAGCCCAGCACTGCCGAGACGATCGAGCCCGACAGCACGCCCAGTCGCACCGCATTCATCTGCACCGGATCGGCAAAGCTGAGCGAACCGATGAACAGCGACATGGTAAAGCCGATGCCCGCAAGGCAGGCCACGCCATAGACATGCGCCCAGGTCGCGCCGGCTGGCATCCGCGCAAGGCCGGATTTCACCATCAGCCAGGTGACGCCGAAAACGCCGGCCTGTTTGCCGATGATCAACCCCAGCGCAATGCCCAGCGGCAAGGGCGCGAAAAGGTCGGCCAGCGTCATGCCCGCCAGCACCACGCCCGCATTGGCAAAGGCGAACACCGGCACGATGAAATACAGCACATAAGGCGTCAGCGCATGTTCCAGCGCATGCAGCGGCGACTTGCCCCATTTGTCCACATTGGGAATGCACAGCGCGGTGATCACGCCGGCCAAGGTTGCGTGCACGCCGGATTTCAGCACGAAGAACCACATGATCGTGCCCAGCAGGATCATCGGCGCCATGCGATGCTGACCTTTCAGGTTCAGCAAGATCAACAGGGCGAGCGGACCCGTGGCAAGGAACAGGTAATGCATCTTCAGTTCCGCCGTGTAGAACAGCGCGATGATGATGATGGCGCCCAGATCATCAAGGATAGCGAGTGTCAGCAGGAAGACCTTCAGCGACGCGGGGGCGCGGCTGCCGACAAGGGCCAGAATGCCAAGGGCAAAGGCGATGTCGGTTGCGGCAGGGATGGCCCAGCCGGAAATGTTCGCCGGCGTGTTCCAGTTGAAGAACAGGTATACCAGCGCAGGCACGATCATGCCGCCGACCGCGGCCATGCCGGGCAGGATGACGTCGCGCGGGTTCTTCAGTTTGCCTTCCAGCATCTCGCGTTTCAACTCGAGGCCGATCAGGAAGAAGAAGATCGCCATCAACCCGTCGTTGATCCACAGGATCAGGGGCTTGGCCAGACCTTCGCCGTTCAGCGTGACCGACAGTTGCGCGTTCAGCACGGCGTCATAGAACGGGGCCAAAGCTGAATTGGCGACGACCATCGCAGCGGCGGCAGACAGCATCAACAGGATGCCCCCCGATGCTTCGTGCTTGAAAAACCGGTCGATGGCGCGTGTCAGCATGGATGGAATCCCGATTGTTATATTCCGACAGAATTACTTATATAGCGCATAAATGCAGCCTTGTCGCCCGTTTCAAGGCGTCAAGTGATGAAAGGTGCGGACGCTATTCTGGTACTGGATCATCTGGCGGTGGCAGCCGCGGACCTGCACGCCGGGCGCGCGGCGGTCGAGGCGGCCTTGGGTTTACCGCTGCAGCCCGGCGG
>JBGSJU010000407.1:0-1781 GCA_041741655.1 Rhodobacterales bacterium | reverse complement strand
CCATACGTTCGGCGGCGGCCGTTGCGGCGGCGGCGTCAACGCAGGTCGAATCGCCGCGCACGGCAACCGGCATCTTGCCATCAAGGATGCCGCCAGCCGCGGCAACCTCGGCGATGGCCATTTCGGCACCGGCGCCCATGGCCGGGGTGATCGATTCCAGCGGGCCGGTGAAGCCCAGGATGATGCCGATCTTGACGTCTTCGGCGTATGCAGCACCCGACACCAGCGCGATGGCCGCAGAGGCCAGCAGCAGCTTTTTCATATGTATTCTCCCCAAAAGGTTATGATTGGAACAACCTGTCCGACCCGGACCGTATTGTGGACCGTCATAAAAGTGAAGAGGATTGATGCATGTCCGCGCCTGCACAGATGCTGACGCCATCGTGAGCGGCTGCGATTTCGGGCCGCGGTCCGGCTGTGGTAAACGCGCGACATGAAAAAGCTGATCCGATTGATGACTTTGGTTGCGCTGCTGGCCTCCAGCCCGGCGATGGCGTTGGACAGTGCGTCCGGGCCTGTGACCGCGACGGCGATGGCGCGCATCGATGGCACGCCATGGTCCTTGGGGTTCCTGCCGGATGGCGGCGTACTGATCACCGAACGCGAAGGGCGGCTGTGGCTGTGGCGCGACGGGACCACGCTGGCGGTGGCGGGTGTGCCCGATGTGGTGGATGCCGGGCAGGGCGGGTTGCTGGACGTGCTGATCCCGCGCGATTTTGCGCAGACCCGCGCCGTCTATCTGACCTATGCCAAGGCCCAACGTGGTGGGGCCGGTACGGCCTTGGCACGCGGGCGCCTGTCGGGGGATGGCACCCGGCTGGAACGGGTCGAGACGCTGTTTGAAATGCGCGCGGGCACCGGCGCAGGCATTGGTGGGGGGCGGCATTTCGGCGGGCGGCTGGTCGAGGCGCCGGATGGCCACATCTTTCTGACCATCGGCGACCGCGGACAGGATGCCGCGGCGCAACGGCTGGACACCCATCAGGGCAAGGTGCTGCGCCTGACCCGCACCGGGGCGCCGGCGCCCGGCAATCCGTTTGCCGCCACGCCGGGTGCGCTGCCCGAAATCTGGTCCTACGGCCATCGCAATCCGCAGGGCATGACCTTTGACGCGCAGGGCCAGCTATGGGTGCATGAGCATGGCGCGCGCGGCGGTGACGAGGTGAACCTTGTGCGTCCGGGCCGGAACTACGGCTGGCCGGTGATCTCCTACGGGCGGCAGTATTCCGGCGGCAAGATCGGCGAAGGCACGGCCAAGCCCGGCATGGAACAGCCCGCGCATTACTGGGACCCGTCCATCGCGCCGTCGGGGTTCACCATTTACACGGGGCGGATGTTTCCCGAATGGCGGGGGGATTTTCTGGTCGGTTCGCTGAAGTTTGACCTGATTTCGCGGCTGGACCGGGCAGGGGGTCGCCTGGTCGAGGTCGAACGCATCGCAGGGCCCGAAACCGAACGCGTCCGCGACATCCGCGAAGCCCCGGATGGCGCGGTGTGGATAATCGCCGAAGCCAGCGGCACGATCTGGCGCCTGACCCCCGCAGACTGACCCCCGCAGACTGACGCCTGCAGACTGACCCCCGCACCGTGACGCCTGCCGTCGGACTCTTCGCCCGCTGACGCCCCGGTTGACGCCTGCCTCGCCCCTGCATAGGTGCAGCACATCAGCAGGAGTGCGCGCGATGGACAGGGGTATCTGGCAGGTTCTGGGACGCGCCGTCGCGCTGGGGGCCGGCAACGCGGTTCTCGCCGTGCTGCTGGCGCTGGGACTGTCCTTTGCG
>JBGSJU010000406.1:0-2209 GCA_041741655.1 Rhodobacterales bacterium | reverse complement strand
GCGTCTGGCTGGGGCTGGCCGCCGGGCTGGCAAGCGCGGGCGCGTTCATGATGCTGCGGTTCTGGCGGGCGACCTTGCCAAGGCTGGCGCGCGCCTAATCCGCGTCGCCGTTGTTCGCCATCCCGGCCAGCATGCGGTCGGCTTTTTTGCGCACCAAGACCGACCGCAGGTCATGCATGGCCAGCAGTAACGCGTCCGTCACCAGATCCAGTTGCGCGTCGGTCGCCTTGGTCTGCACCCATTGCGTCGTCATGTTCAGGTAGTCCACGGCGCGCAGGATGTCGTCGATATCGCGCGCGGCCAGTTGCGCGACCCGCTTTTCCATCCAGTCACGGATCACCGCGAGATCCTCGGCGTTCAACTGTCGCTCGCCGTGCTGCTTGATTTCACCGTTGCGGATGTTGATCGTGGCGATCTGATCCATCTCGATCCGGCGCTGGCGGTTTTCGGTATCGACCCGAAACACCAGCGCGCCGTTTTCGCGCACCCGGAAATAGTAGTCGAGCAGATCGCCGGCCATGTCAGCTCCCTTCGCGGGTCGGCGCGCGGCCGACCTCGGATGATCTTCGCCGAACTTACGTCAGCGTTGCACAGAAGCTTGCAATGCGACGGCAGGCTTCTGCAAGCTCTGTGTCGGATGTGGCATAGCTGATCCGGAAATTCGGCGACAACCCGAAGGCAGCGCCGAACACCACCGCAACGCCGGTGTCTTCCAGCAGGGCGGTGGCGAAATCCTCGTCAGTGGCGATGTGTTTGCCGGTTGGCGTCGTCTTGCCGATCAATCCGGCGATTGACGGATAGACGTAGAACGCGCCTTCGGGCACCGGGCAGGTGATGCCCGGAATGGCGTTCAGCGCGGCCACCACCAGATCGCGGCGGCGCTTGAACATCACGTTGTTGGGCGCGATGAAATCCTGCGGGCCGTTCAACGCCTCGACCGCCGCCCATTGGCTGATGGAACTGGGGTTCGAGGTGGATTGCGACTGGATCATCCGCATCGCGCCGATCACATCCTTCGGTCCCGCCGCATAGCCGATCCGCCAGCCGGTCATCGCATAGGCCTTGGACACCCCATTGACCGTCAGCGTCCGGTCGTACAGCCGCGGTTCCACCTGTGCCGGCGTGTAGAATTTGAAATCGTCGTAGGCCAGATGTTCATACATGTCGTCGGTCATCACCCAGACATGCGGGTGTCGCAGCAGCACATCGGTCAGCGCCTTCAACTCGTCCCACCCATAGCCCGCCCCGGTGGGGTTGGACGGCGAGTTGAACAGGAACCATTTGGTCCGCGGCGAGATCGCGGCCTCCAGCTGGTCCGGCGTGATCTTGAACGCGTTTTCCAGCGTGGCGGTCACGATCACCGGCGTGCCGCCCGCCAGCAACACCATGTCGGGATAGCTGACCCAATAGGGCGCGGGGATGATCACCTCGTCGCCGGGGTTCAGCGTCGCCATGAAGGCGTTATACAGCACCTGCTTGCCGCCGGTGCCGACGCTGACTTGCGCAGGCGTGTAGTCGAGGCCGTTCTCGCGCTTGAATTTCGCGCAGATCGCCGCCTTCAGTTCGGGGATGCCATCAACCGCCGTATAGCGCGTCTTGCCGGCGTTGATCGCCGCGACACCTGCGGCAGCGATATTGGCGGGCGTTGGAAAATCCGGCTCGCCCGCGCCCAGCGAAATGATGTCGCGGCCTTTCGCCTTCATCTCCATCGCAAGGTTCGACACCGCGATGGTGGGTGACGGTTTCACGCGCGACAGGGCGGTGGCGAGGATGGACATGATGGGCGGACCTCTGGTTTGTCATTCAGGACACATCCTTCTATGGTGGCCCCGGACGGCGATCAAGTGCGCCGCATCAGATGGAGAAAGCCATGCCCGAAACCGAGGCGCCGCAAGGCTATTGGGGCGCCGACGTGGCCACCTTGGGTGACCGCATCGCCGCCGCGCGCGAGGCCGCCGGCATTACCGAGAAACAATTCGCCCGACGGTTGGGGGTCAAGACCCGCACACTGCTGGATTGGGAAGAAGACCGGTCCGAACCGCGCGCCAATCGGCTGGCGACCATCGCGGGCATGCTGGGCGTGTCGGTGATGTGGCTGTTGACCGGGCAGGGCGACGGGCTGGCAGAGCCGGGAAGCGACACGGCGCGGCCTTTTGTGCGCGTGCAGGCCGAACTGGTCGAAATGCGCGGGGCAGTGCAGGCGTTGCAG
>JBGSJU010000405.1:0-3350 GCA_041741655.1 Rhodobacterales bacterium | reverse complement strand
GGTCCGCGTCCGGTCATCTGACCCGCGAAGGCTTTTATCTGGCGCTGAAAGACCTCGCCGTCGCCGCCGGCGTGTCGCCCGACGCCGTCACGCCGCACCGGTTGCGGCACGCCTTTGCCACCCACCTGCTGGCCCATGGCGCCGATCTGCGGGCGATCCAGACCCTGCTGGGCCATGCCGATATCGCCACCACCGAAATCTATACCCATGTGCTGGAAGAACGCCTGCGCACGCTGGTTCTGACCCATCATCCGCTGGCCAAGGACCGGTCTGATCCCGATCCGGCATCCTGAATTCGGACAACTTGCAACCGCAGGCGTATCCCCGCATATCTCGCGACGGATCGCTGACAGGACATCTTTCCCATGACCGACGCCACCACCTTGCTTGACACCACCTTCTGGATCACCGCGGCCGGCATCCTGTGCCTTCTGGTGATGTCGGCGTTCTTTTCGGGGTCGGAAACCGCCCTGACCGCCGCGTCGCGGGCCAAACTGAAAACACTGGCCGACAAGGGGTCGCGCGGGGCCACGGCTGCGATGACGGTCACCGAAGACAATGAACGCATGATCGGTGCGATCCTGCTGGGCAACAACGTCGTCAACATCCTGTCGGCCTCGTTGGCCACGGCCCTGCTGACGCGGATGTTCGGCGATTCGGGCGTCGCCTTTGCCACGGCCGGCATGACCATCCTTGTGCTGATCTTTGGCGAAGTGCTGCCCAAGACCGTGTCGATCACCTTTCCCGAAGCCGTCGCCGTGCGGGTGGCCCCGTTCATCCGGCTGCTGATCCTGATCTTCGCCCCGGTCGTCGGCGTGGTGCGCGCGCTGGTGCGGGGCCTGTTACGGCTGTTCGGCGTCAAGGCGAACCCCGAAGGCAACATGCTCGCTGTGCGCGAGGAGATCATGGGCGTGATCGCCTTGGGCCACAGCGAAGGTGCCGTGGAAAAAGAAGACCGCGACCGCATTCTGGGCGCACTGGATCTTGCCGACCGCACGGTCGAGGAAATCATGCGCCACAGGTCGGAAATTCGCATGTTGAACGCCGATACCCCGCCCGAGGCGCTGCTGGCAGAAATCCTGCAAAGCCCGCATACCCGCCTGCCGATCTGGAAGGACAACCCCGACAACATCGTCGGTGTGGCCCATGCCAAGGATGTGCTGCGCGGCATGCACAAGCTGATGTTCGGCGGCACCGCGCCGCGCAACGGGATCGAAAGCTTCAACATCCTCGACGTGGCGATGAAGCCCTATTTCATTCCCGACACCACCACACTGGATGAACAGATGCGGCAATTCCTGCGCCGCCACACCCATTTCGCGCTGGTGGTGGACGAATATGGCTCGATTCAGGGCCTGATCACGCTGGAGGACATCCTGGAAGAGATCGTTGGCGAAATCACCGATGAGTTCGACGTGGCGCAGGAACCCGCGTTGAAACCCGGCGAGGATGGCGCCTATGTGATCGACGGCACCATGACGATCCGCGACCTGAACCGCGCGATGGAATGGTCCCTGCCGGATGAAGAAGCCAACACCGTCGCCGGTCTGGTCATCCACGAGGCGCAGATGATCCCCAGCGTGGGTCAGGTGTTCAGCTTTCACGGGTTTCGGTTCGAAGTGACCGCGCGCAAGGAAAACCGCATCGCCAAGATCAAGATCAAGCCGCTGTGACGGATTGCGCGGGGCGGGTCAGCTGCCCCAGATCACCCGCACATAATTGCGGGTTTCGTCATAGGGCGGCACGCCATTGTGTTTTTCCACCGCCGCGGGCCCCGCATTATAGGCCGCCAGCGCCAGCCGCCATGACCCGAACTTGCGATATTGCTGCATCAGATAGCGCGCGCCGCCTTCCAGATTTTCATGGGGGTCATGCGGATCGACGCCAAGGGTTGCGGCAGTGCCCGGCATCAGTTGCGCCAGACCGATCGCGCCCTTGTGGCTGCGCGCCGCGGCGTTGAATCCGGACTCCTGTTGGACAAGCCGCAGGAACAGATCCTCCGGCACGCCATGGCGCCGCGCCGCATCCTGCGCCATCGCCAGATAGGGCCCGCGATAGCGGCCGCGAAACGGCTTCGCCTCGGGGTCGGGATCGCCATATTTCGACGGGGTGCGCACCGAGGGCGGCTGTAACCGGACAGAGGCGTTGTACTGGCTGGCGGCGCGGCTATCGAGCACCTTGACCTGCGACTTGAACATCTGGGTGCGGGATTTGGACGACAGGACATCGGCATCCGCGGCACCGCCAAAGACCACCAGAGCGACAGACGCGCACACACCTACCATCGCTGCACGCAGCTGCATGACCCCAAAGCCCCTTCCCGAACTCCAGCCGCACTATACTCGCGCGCGTCACCGATGCCAGCCGAAATTCCATCCGCGCCGTTCCGCCACGCCCGCAGCGGATCCGCACAATTTTCGGTGAAGTTTACCTTTCCTTCAGGCGTGCCGAGTGATGTAACATCAGCCAGACAAATCAGACGGGAGGTGCGGCATGGCCGGATCGGTAAACAAGGTCATCCTGATCGGCAACCTCGGGCGCGACCCCGAAGTGCGGTCGTTCCAGAACGGCGGCAAGGTGTGCAACCTGCGCATCGCCACGTCCGAGACGTGGAAGGACAAGCAATCGGGCGAACGCAAGGAAAAGACCGAATGGCATACGGTCGCGATCTTTTCCGAACCGCTGGTGCGGGTCTGCGAGCAGTATCTGAAAAAAGGCTCCAAGGTTTACATCGAAGGCAAGCTGCAGACCCGCAAATGGCAGGACCAGTCGGGCCAGGACCGCTATTCCACCGAGGTGGTTCTGCAAGGCTATGACGGCACCCTGACCATGCTGGACGGGCGCGAGGGCGGCGGCGGTGATCGCGGTGCGCTGCCGGATTACGGCGGTGACTATGGCGGTGGCTACGACAGCGCGCCGTCGTCCCCGGCTGGCAAGGGCGGTGGCCGGCCCAGCCGCGACATGGATGACGACATCCCGTTCTGATCGCGGTCTGACTTCAGGACCTGTTGAACGCCAAATCGCCCCAACAGGGGCGGTTTTCGTGCATGTGGTACCGGCGTTAACCCGGCCTTCACACCAATGCTCGCACGCTGCCCGCCATGCTGATGCGCGCGCCTTCATTGCCCTTCTCCGTTCCGGCCCTGCAGGCGGCCCCCGGCTATGCGGCGGCGCTGGGATTGCTGGGCACCGATGTGCTGACCTGCGATCTTGCCGCCGGTGGCGGCATAGTGGGCCGCGCGCAGGTTGTCCTGCGCCGCATGCCGATGCTGGGCGTGGTGGCGTGGCTGCCGTTGGGGCCACTATGGCATCCCGGCGTGGCGCAAGCGGCGCAAGCCGAAGCTTTGGCC
>JBGSJU010000404.1:0-2344 GCA_041741655.1 Rhodobacterales bacterium | reverse complement strand
CGGGTGATCCGGTCGCGGCGGCACTGGCCAGCAGACAGCCGCGTGGTGTCGCATCCCCCGTAAAAAGCACAGCCGCGCGCCGCAACATGTCGGCAACACCCTGCCGCGCGGTTGGCGCATCCTGCATCGCCTGTTCAAAGGCCGCGCGGTCGCCGACGTAGCGGTGCATCGCGGCGATGAACAACTGCTGCTTGTTGCCGAAAGCCGCATAGAGGCTGGGGGCCGTCACACCCATGGCCGCCGTCAGATCCGCGATCGACGTTGTCTCGTAGCCGCTGGCCCAGAACGCCCGCATGGCTTTGTCCAGCACCGCGTCGCGGTCAAAGGACAGGGGGCGTCCGATCTTGCGGAGTGGGGTGGCAGGCTGTTCCATAGTGAGCGTTATTAAATGCATTGACACTAGCCTGCAAGCAGCAGATGGCTTTCGTATCGTTCACTATGAAATATAGGAAACACCATGTCCCTGACCCACTACCGCGCCCTTGGCCGTTCCGGTCTGGTCGTCAGCCCGCTGTGCCTTGGCACCATGACCTTCGGTCTCGGCGATTGGGGCGTTGATCAGGCGGGCGCGCGCGCGATCTTTGACACCTACCGCGACGCGGGCGGCAACTTTGTCGATACGGCAGACATTTACGCCGGCGGGATCAGCGAGGAATTCGTCGGCCGGTTCATCAAGGACAGCGGATCGCGCGATGCCATCGTGCTGGCCACCAAGTTCGGCTTCAATGGATCGCGCAGTCCGCTGGCGACCAATTCGTCCGGAGCCGGCAATCCGCATGCCGGTGGGGCGGGGTCCAAGAACATCCACCGTGCGCTGGAAGCGTCGCTGCAACGTCTGGGCACCGATTACATCGACCTCTACTGGATGCATGTCTGGGACGGCGTCACCCCGGTCGAGGAAATCGTGCAGACGCTGGGCGGTCTGGTGCGCGCGGGCAAGATCCGGCATTTTGCCCTGTCCGACATGCCCGCGTGGCTGGCGATGCAGGCCGCGACCATTGCGTCGGAACGGCGGGTGCCGGGGCCGATCGCGATGCAGGTCGAATATTCCCTTGTTGCCCGCGATATCGAAGCCGAGCACATTCCCGCAGCGCAGGAAGGCGGCATGGGAGTGATGCCATGGAGCCCGCTGGCCGGGGGGTTCCTGACTGGCAAGTATTCCCGCGCGGATACCGCCAACACCGGGCGCCTCAGCGGGGCAAATCCCTTTGGCGACAGCAAGTTCAGCGACCGCAACTGGACGATTCTGGCGACCTTGCAAGAGGTGGCCGCCGAACAGGACCGCCCCTGTGCGCAGATCGCGCTGGCTTGGGTCATGGCGCAGCGCGGCGTCGCCTCCACGCTCATCGGCGCTCGCGCGGTCGCGCAATTGCGCGACAATATCGCGGCGACCGCGGTTGTGCTCAGTAGCGACCAGATGGTCAGGCTTGATCAGGCAAGCGTCATGGCGGGCGGGTTTACGGCCAGCCTGACCGCCCCGATGATCCGGCGCATGGTCTATGGCGGGCATGATGTGACGGGGTGGAGGCACTAGCACGGGGCCGCATGTGCCCCCCTTGCACCTGCCATCGGCTTGCTGCCAGATGAGGCCGGAACCAAGGAGACCCTGATGACTGACATGGACCAGATCGCCGCCGAATTGCTGCACCTGCGCCGCGCCGAACTGGCCAAGGGCGATCCGGTCGCGCTGCCGATCACGCTGGCGTCAATGTATCACCTGCCGGGTGACCCGGCGGGTGCGCGTGGCTATGGCCGGATGGACAACCCGACATGGGACGCGCTGGAACATGCGCTGGGGCATCTGGAAGGGGCCACCGCCATCGCGTTTCCTTCCGGCATGGCGGCGATCTCGGCGGCGTTTTTCGCCATTGTCCGCGCGGGCGACAAGGTGATCATCCCGGCGGATGGCTATTACACCACGCGGCTGTTGGCGGACAAGTTCCTGAAACCGCTGGGCGTGGTGGTCGAGGAACGCATGACGCCTGCGATGGGAGAGGGCGGGTTTGCCGGTGTGCGGATGGTGTTTCTGGAAACGCCGTCCAATCCGGGGCTGGACCTGTGCGATATCGCAGGCATTGCCGCCGCCGCCCATGCGGCGGGCGCGCTGGTGGTGGTCGACAACACCACGATGACACCCTTTGGCCAGCGCCCGCTGGATCTGGGGGCCGATCTGGTGGTGGCCGCCGATACCAAGGCCCCGTCGGGCCATTCCGATGTGCTGATGGGCCATGTCACCGGGCGCGATCCGGCGCTGATGGCCGCCATCCGTGACTGGCGCAAGATCGCAGGCGCCATTCCGGGCCCGTTCGAGGCCTGGGCCACGCATCGGGGCCTTGAAACACTG
>JBGSJU010000403.1:0-3648 GCA_041741655.1 Rhodobacterales bacterium | reverse complement strand
CGCCGGGGCCGATGGCGCCACGGTGATGCGGGTCCGCGATGGCGTCGCCGAACGGGTGGTGGTGCAAACCGGCATCCGCGACAGCGGTCTGGTAGAGATTGTCGCGGGCCTGAACGCGGGCGACAGCGTGGTGACGAAGGCGGGCGCGTTCGTGCGACCGGGCGACCGCATCCTGCCGGTCGCGGCAGAAACCAACTGAGGGTGATGTCATGAACTTTTCCGCCTGGTCGATCCGCAACCCCGTCGCCCCCCTGCTGGCCTTCGTGCTGCTGGTCGTGATGGGCTGGGTGTCGTTCCTGAACCTGCCGATCACCCGGTTTCCGAACATCGACGTGCCATTGGTCGCCGTCCGCGTGGCACAGCCCGGCGCCGCCCCGGCCGAGATGGAAACGCAGGTCACCAAGGAAATCGAGGATGCGCTGGCCGGGATTTCCGGGGTCAAGCGGGTGATTTCCACCGTCACGGACGGCGTGTCCACCACGGCAGCGGAATTCAACATGGAAGTGCCGACCGAAAAGGCGGTGCAGGACGTCAAGGACGCCATCGACCAGATCCGCGGCGACCTGCCGGGCGATATTGACGCGCCCATCGTTACCCGGATCGACGTCGAGGGGCAGGCGATCCTGACCTTTGCCGTGTCCGCACCCGACCTGACGATGGAAGAGGTCAGCTGGTTCGTCGATGACACGATCAAGCGGGCGTTGCAGGGCAAGCCGGGCGTTGGCCGGATCGACCGTTACGGCGGGGCCGACCGCGAGATCCGCGTTGAACTGGACCCGGTGAAAATGGACAGCTGGGGCGTTACGGCTCAGGCGGTGTCGAACCAGTTGCGCGCCACCAACACCGATCTGGGCGGCGGGCGCAGCGAACTGGGCACCGGCGAGCAGGCGATCCGCACCTTGGGCAACGCCGAAACCGTCGAACGGTTGCGCCAGACCACCATCGCCATCCCCGGCGGCCGTTTCGTGCGGCTGGAGGATCTGGGCGAGATCAAGGACACCTACGAGGAACTGCGCAGCTTTTCACGCTACAACGGCACGCAGGTCGTTACCTTTTCGGTGTTCCGCGCCAAGGGCGCGTCTGAAGTGTCGGTGGCCGAAACCGTCAATGCCACGCTGGACGAATTGCGCGTGAAACACCCGACCGTGGCCATCACCAAGGTCGATGACACGGTGTTCTACACCTACGGCAACTACGAGGCCGCGCTGCACACCTTGCTGGAAGGCGCGTTGCTGGCGGTGCTGGTAGTGTTTGCCTTCCTGCGCAACTGGCGCGCCACGCTGATCACCGCGGTTGCCCTGCCGCTGTCGGCCATTCCCACCTTCTGGGTGATGGACATGCTGGGTTTCTCGCTGAACCTTGTCAGCTTTCTGGCGCTGACGCTGGCCACGGGCATCCTTGTCGATGACGCCATCGTGGAAATCGAAAACATCGCCCGGCACATCAGGATGGGCAAAACCCCCTATCGCGCCGCGATCGAGGCCGCGGATGAAATCGGTCTGGCGGTGATCGCCACCACCTTCACCATCGTCGCGGTGTTCGTGCCGGTCAGTTTCATGCCCGGAATCCCCGGGCAGTATTTCGAACAGTTCGGCCTTACGGTGGCGATATCAGTGCTGTTCTCGCTGCTGGTCGCCCGCCTGATCACGCCGATGATGGCCGCCTATCTGATGCGGTCCAAGGATGCCGTCGGCCATGCCGAGGGCGACGCCGACGGCTGGTTCATGCGCAACTACCTGCGGGTGGTGCGCCGCACCACGGCGGGGCGGTTCCTGTTCATTCCGTCGCGCTATCTGACCCTTGTCAGCGCCATCGGCGTGCTGATCGTGTCGGTCTATTACATGATGCAGGTGCCCGGCGCCTTCATGCCGCCCGAAGACGTCAGCCGCATCTCGGTCAGCGTCGAATTGCCCCCCGGGTCCACGCTCGAAGAAACCGACCGCACCACGCAGGCGATGACCCGCGCCATCGAGGATATCGAAGGCATCGAGTCGGTCTTTGTCCTTGGTGGCGCGTCGCCCACCGGGGATCTGGACGTGCGTCTGGCGTCGCTGACCGTGGTGCTGGAAAAGCTGGATCACCGGCTGCTGTTCAAGCTGGCCAGCGTCGCCAATTCCATCCCCTATCTGGGCGATGTGCTGCCCGACATGGAAACCACAGCCCGCACCGTGCCGCAGAACGTGATCGAGGCCGAGATTTTCCGTCGCCTGCAATCCGTGCCCGACGTGCGCACGTTCAAGCTGAACGACCGCGGCGAGCGTGACATTTCGTTTTCGGTGCTGTCGGAAAGCGAGGCCGACCTGAACGAGGCGGTCCGCCGTCTGGAAGAGGCGCTGGCGGGGGAACCCCTGCTGGCCAACGTCGCGTCCGAAGGCGCGCTGCCGCGTCCGGAATTGCAGGTGACGCCGCGTCTGAACGAAGCGGCCCGCCTTGGCATCACCACGTCGCAGATTGCCGCCTTGCTGCGGGTCGCCACCATCGGCGATATCGATTCGCAACTGGCGAAACTGTCCATCGATAACCGGCTGATCCCGGTCCGGGTGCGGCTGAACGATGCCGCGCGCACCGACATCAGCCGCATCGCCGCGCTGCGGATCACCACGGCCACCGGCGCCACGGTGCCGCTTGCATCCGTGGCCGACATTGCCATCGCCGAAGGCCCGTCCATGGTGGACCGGCTGAACCGCGAACGGCGCGCCACCATCGGGGCCAACCTACCGGTCGGCGTCGCCTTGGGCACCGCCACGGCGCGGTTCAACGAAATCGTCGCCACGGTTGAACTGCCGCCCTCGGTCCGCATCGCCGAAGCCGGCGATGCCGAGGTGCAGGCCGAACTGATGGGCAGTTTTGTCAATGCGATGATCATGGGCCTGTTGCTGGTGCTGACGGTCCTGATCCTGCTGTTCGGGTCGGTGATCCAGCCCTTTACCATCCTCCTGTCGCTGCCCTTGGCCATCGGCGGCGTGGCGGCGGCGCTGATCCTGACCAATTCGGCCCTGTCGATGCCGGTGCTGATCGGGATGCTGATGCTGATGGGCATTGTGACGAAAAACGCCATCCTGCTGATCGATTTCGCCATCGAGATGCGGGCGCGCGGCATGGACCGGTTCAAGGCGGTGATCGAGGCCGGGCACAAGCGCGCTCAGCCCATCGTGATGACATCCATTGCGATGTCGGCAGGCATGCTGCCCTCGGCGCTGGGGGTCGGCGAAGGCGGCGCGTTCCGCGCTCCGATGGCCACCGCGGTGATCGGCGGCATCATCGTGTCCACCGTGTTGTCGCTGGTAGTGGTTCCGGCGTTCTTCCTGATCATGGACGACCTCAGCCGCCTGATCAGCTGGGCCCTGGGCGGTGTCATCGGCGCCAAGGACGAAGAGGTGGCCCCCCCGTCGACCGAGGAACTGGCGCTGCAACTGGCCGAGGCCGAGCGTGAACGCGCCGCGCTGGCGCGTCGGATCGACCGGCTGGAACAGGGCGGCAAGCCCGCGCTGGCGGCGGAATAAAAACGCGGACCGAGGTCCGCAACGATCTCCGGATCCCCGGATCGCCTGTGTCTGATCCGCCCTGATGCGCGTTGACCCGGATTGGTGGCGGCACGGGTCAGCGGGTCCGCCATCTGCGGGCCGGACGGGCCGCAGTTGGGGCCAA
>JBGSJU010000402.1:0-3933 GCA_041741655.1 Rhodobacterales bacterium | reverse complement strand
CTGCTGCACAACGCAAAGCCGAAGCCCTTTGTCTGGAGCAAGACAGCCGATGACATCATCGCCCGCGAACGCCGTGCGCTTGATGCCCTCGACGAAATCAGGGGAAATCGGTAGCAACCGTCTGACTCAGAACACTAGCGACCCGCAAGGCCAGCTATGATGCGGCGAACAAGATCCTCAGCGACGATCTGCCGATCATCTACCTGTATCACCCGACCTGGCTGTGGGCGCTGCGCAGCAACGTCAAGGGCTTTGTCGCCCATCCCGACGGCATGATCCGTCTGGCCGGCGTCAAATCCGAGTAACCGCAACGAAAAGCCCCGCCCGTCATGGGCGGGGCACATCTTCTGCCCAAACCGGGACGCCCCATGTTCAGTTTCATTCTGCGCCGCATCCTTATCGCGATCCCGACGCTGATCATCGTGTCGGTGTTCGTGTTCGGCCTGCAAAAGCTGTTGCCGGGCGACCCGGTGCTGGCGATGGCCGGTGAGGACCGCAACCCGGAAATCCTGGCCTATCTGCGGGAAAAATACCGCCTGAACGACCCGATCTACATGCAGTATCTGTACTGGCTTGGCGGCGTTTTGCAGGGCGATCTGGGCATTTCGCTGCGCACCAATCAGCCGGTGCTCGACCTGATCGCGGAAAAGTTGCCCGTGACGATCCAGCTTGCCATCATGTCGATGATCATCGCCTTTGCCGTCGGCGTGCCGATGGGCATCCTGTCGGCGGTGCGCAAGGGCACATGGCTGGACTATGTCGCCAACATCGTCGCGCTGTCGGGCCTGTCGATCCCGAATTTCTGGCTGGGGATCATGCTGATCCTCTTGGTATCGGTCAATCTGGGCTGGCTGCCGGCGTCCGGCTACGAATCCCCCTGGGTCGATCCGGTGCGGTCGTTCCAGACCATGATCATGCCGGCCTTCGTGCTGGGCACCGGGCTGGCCGCCACGCTGATGCGCCACACGCGGTCCGCCATGCTGGGCGTGCTGCAGGCAGATTACATCCGGACAGCCCGCGCGAAGGGTCTGGTCGAAAACCGGGTCATCCTGCGTCACGCGTTTCGCAACGCGGTGTTGCCGGTCGTCACGCTGTCGGCGCTGCTGTTCGGCGAATTGCTGGCGGGGGCGGTGCTGACCGAACAGATTTTCACCATCCCCGGCTTTGGCAAGCTGATCGTCGATGCGGTGTTCAACCGCGACTATGCCGTGGTGCAGGGCGTCGTGCTGTGCACCGCCGTCGGTTTCATCGGGATGAACCTGATCGCCGATATCCTGTATGTGGCCCTGAACCCCCGGATGAGAGAGGCGCTATGACCGCCATCACCACCACCCCCGCCACTGTGCCCAGATCGCGCAACCGCGCCTGGGCCAAGCTGTCGGCCAATCGCGGCGCGCTGGTCGGCGCGGTCATCGTGGCGTTCTTCAGCCTGCTGGCGATTCTTGCCCCGGTGCTGCCGATCCCGGACCCCACGGCCACAGATTGGGGCGCAATCCGCAAACCGCCTTCCGCCGCCAACTGGCTGGGCACCGATGAAATCGGCCGGGACCTGATGTCGCGGATGATCTGGGGCGCGCGCGCGTCCTTGCTGGCCGGTGTGGTGTCGGTGGTGATCGCCGTGATCGTCGGCGTGCCGTTCGGGTTGATCGCGGGCTATTTCGGCGGCTGGACCGACCAGATCATCAGCCGCATCACCGATGCCCTGCTGGCAATGCCGTTCCTGATCCTTGCCATCGCGCTGGCGGCCTTCTTGGGTCCGTCGCTGACCAATGCGATGATCGCCATCGGCCTGTCGGCGGTGCCGGTGTTCATTCGCTTGACGCGCGGGCAGGTGCTGGCCGTCAAGACCGAGGATTACGTCGAAGGCGCCCGCGCTGTCGGCCTGTCCCATACCCGGATCATGGGGGTCTACATCCTGCCCAACGTGTTTCCACCCATTCTGGTGCAGGCGACGCTGACCGTCGCCACCGCGATCATCGCCGAAGCCAGCCTGTCGTTTCTGGGCCTTGGCCAGCAACCGCCCGCGCCCAGCTGGGGATCGATGCTGAACACCGCCAAGAATTTCCTGTCACAGGCGCCATGGATGGCGATCTGGCCGGGGGCGGCGATCTTCATGGTCGTGATCGGGTTCAACCTGTTCGGCGACGGGCTGCGCGATGCACTGGACCCGCGCGAACACTGATTTCACAAATTTCCACAGTCAAAATCCAAGGTGCCTTGATGACCTTCACCACCAGACCCGAAATTCTTGGCCGCTTTGGCGTGGTCGCCTCGACGCATTGGATCGCGTCCAGCGTCGGCATGCGGATGCTGGAACTGGGTGGCAACGCCTTTGACGCCGCCGTGGCGACGGGGATGGTGTTGCAGGTGCTGGAGCCGCACCTGAACGGGCCGGGCGGCGACATGCCGGCGATCCTGTACTCCAAAAAACACGACCGGGTCGATGTGATCTGCGCGCAGGGCCCCGCACCGGCGGGTGCCACGATTGACCATTACAAGGCCGAAGGGCTGCGGGTGATCCCCGGCGACGGGCTGCTGGCGACGGTCATTCCGGGTGCCTTTGACGGCTGGATGCTGATGCTGCGCGATTATGGCCGGCTGCCGTTGCGCACAGTGCTGGAACCCGCGATCTGGTATGCCGAACACGGCCACCCGATGCTGCCGCGCGTGGCGGCGACCATTGCCGGGCTGGGCGAATTCTTTCGCACCGAATGGCCGGCATCTTTTGCCACATGGCTGCCCGGCGGCGTGGCCCCTGCGCCGCACGGAAATTTCGCCAACCCCGCGCTGGCCGCGACATGGACCCGCATCTTGGCCGAGGCCGAGGTGAAACCGGACCGCGACGCCCAGATCGAAGCAGCGCGCGATGCGTTCTATCGCGGCTTTGTCGCTGAAAAGATCGCGGATTATCTGGCAACGGCCGTGGTGATGGACGCCTCCGGCCAGCGCCACAAGGGCGTGCTGTCGGCGGATGACATGGCCAATTACCGCGCCACGGTCGAACGCCCGCTGACCTATGATTACCACGGCTGGACGGTTGCCAAGACCGGGCCATGGGGACAAGGCCCGGTGCTGTTGCAGGCGCTGGCCCTGCTGAAAGGCATCAATCTGGCCGCCATGGGCCACAGCAGCGCCGATTTCATCCATGCGGTGATCGAGGCCAAGAAGCTCGCCTATGCCGACCGCGAGGTGTATTACGGCGACCCCGCCTTTGCCGATGTGCCGATGGATCACCTGCTGTCGGATGCCTACAACGATGCCCGCCGTGCCCTGATCGGGCCGCGCGCCAGCCTCGATCTGCGCCCCGGCGTGGTGCCGGGATACGAGGGCCAGCATGCCCGCACGCTGGCCCTGCTGGACGCGCTGTCCAGCAAGACCGAGGCGATCTATGAGCCGACCATGGCGCATCTGTCGGAAAAGAAAGGCGATACCGTCCACATCGACGTGATCGACGCCGATGGCAACATGGTGTCGATCACGCCGTCGGGCGGCTGGCTGCAATCCTCGCCGACCATTCCGGGGCTGGGGTTCTGCCTGAATTCCCGCGCGCAGATGTTCTGGCTGGAACCCGGTCTGCCCACGTCGCTGGCACCCGGCAAACGCCCGCGCACCACGTTGACGCCCAGCCTTGCACTTCGCGACGGGGTGCCGCAGATGGTGTTCGGCACGCCGGGCGGCGACCAGCAGGACCAGTGGCAACTGGTGTTCTTCCTGCGCTACGTCCATCACGGGCTGAACCTGCAACAGGCGATCGACCTGCCGCTGTTCCATTCCACGCATTTCCCGTCCAGCTTTTTCCCCCGCTCGCGCGAACCCGGCCAGATGATGGCCGAGGCGAATTTTGGCCCAGCCGTGCTGGATGACCTGCGCGCGCTCGGCCACGGCATCACAGTGGCCGATCCCTGGACCGTGGGTCGCATGACCGCCGCGCGG
>JBGSJU010000401.1:0-15029 GCA_041741655.1 Rhodobacterales bacterium | reverse complement strand
GTCGTGCCGCCCGCATCCATCACCAGCCAAGGCGCGCCAATCATGGTGTCAGCGGCGGCGGCGGCTGCCCGGGCGGCCGCCCCGCCCTTCGCCTTCGGCCTGCGGGGCCCGGTTGAACCGGATCCATTCCGCGCCGGAGGGATCATGGTTCATCAGGAAATTGGTCGCCCTGATCGCTTCCATCTCCTTGCCGGCCTTGGATTTCGTCGATCCCAACCCGAACAGCGTCACGAAGGTTTCGTCGTCCATGTCTTCGGGCAGCACGATGCCCAAGGCCGCCACTTCGGCGCGTTTCTCGGCGATCTTGGCCGTCCCGATGGGCAGCGCGCAGGGGTTCATGATCGCCGATGTCATGCCCGCGGTGATCGCCATCGGCAGGAAGGCGTTATTGATGCCGTGCCGGTTCGGCAAGCCAAAGCTGATGTTCGATGCGCCGCAGGTCGTGTTGACGCCCAGTTCCTCGCGCAAACGGCGCACCAGCGTGATGACCTGCTGCCCCGCCGTGCCCATCGCGCCGATCGGCATGACCAGCGGATCGACCACGATATCGTGCGCGGGAATGCCGAAATCCGCCGCGCGCTGCACGATCTTTTTAGCCACGGCGAACCGCACATCGGGGTCTTCGGAGATGCCGGTGTCATCGTTGGAAATCGCCACCACCGGCACGTTGTATTTCTTGACCAAGGGCAGCACGCGTTCCAGCCGTTCTTCCTCGCCGGTCACGGAATTCAGCAGGGGCCTACCTTCGCAGGCGCGCAGGCCTTCTTCCAGCGCGCCGGGAACGGAACTGTCGATGCATAGCGGCACATCCACCACCGCCTGCACGCGGCGGATCATTTCCGGCATCAGCATCGGTTCGACGAAATTGTTGTCGGCATAGCGCGGATCGGTCGCCATCTTGTTGGTGAACACCGCGCCCGAATTCACATCCAGCACCGTGGCGCCAGCCGCGACCTGATCGACCGCGTCACGCTCGACGGTGGAAAAATCGTCCATTTCCAGCTCGGCGGCCAGTTTCTTGCGGCCCGTCGGGTTGATCCTCTCGCCGATGACGCAGAACGGCTGGTCAAAGCCGATGATCACGGTCTTGGTTTTCGATTCGATGATGGTGCGGGTCATGGCTGCTCTCTGTTATCTGGGTGGACGGCCGCGCCGCCATTGCCGGGATGGGCGGCGGCGCCGCCATGGTCTGTGGCCCATTGGGCGTTGGTGGCAATCCCGCCCAGCGGGAAGAAATGGACGGCTGCGATGCCGAAACCGGGGTTGGCGGCCTTGTGGGCGGCCAGATCGGCCAGCACCTCGGACGGTTCATAGGGCATCAGCAGTTTCGTCACGTCCATCGCGCGTTTCTGCAACACACGCAGCGATGGGCCGACGCCGCAGGCGACCGCGAACTTGATCAGCGTCTGCAATTTCGCCGGCCCCGCGATGCCGATATGCACCGGGATCGTGATGCCGGCGGCGGACAGGCGGTTGACCCAGTCGATGATCGGGGCGGCCTCGAAACAGAACTGCGTCGCAATCGCCATCTGCGCATCGGTGGTATCGGCAAAGCGTTGTTTCCACTGCAAGGCCTGCATCACCACGCGGTCGGACCCGTCGGGGTCGATATCGCGGTTGCCTTCGGGGTGGCCTGCGACGTGCAGGCGGTCGAAATCACCGAACAGACCGGTTTCCAGCAGTTGCATCGACGCGTCGAATTCCCCCGCCGGCGTGTTGACCCCCCCGCCCAGCACCAGCGCCTGCCGCACATCCGCCTCTCCGCGATAGCGCGCGACCCAGTCGGCCAACGTGGCCCGGTCGGGAATGATGCGGGCCGGGAAATGCGGCATCACCGGGAAACCTTCGCGGTGCAGACGCTTCGCGGTGGCCACCATGTCGGTGATCGGCGTGCCTTCGATATGAGCGATATAGACGCGGGTGCCCGCCGGCAGGATGGCGCGGAAATCGGCCACCTTTTCAGCCGTGCGCGGCATCACCTCGATGGAAAAGCCCTGCAGGAAGGCGGGCGAGGCGCCGCTGTCGTCTGACTGTACGGTGGTGTCCGGACGTTTGCGGAAATTGAACAGGGCCATCGTCATCTCCGTAAAAGGCGCCGCCGTCAGGCCTGCGGCGTGGTGTCCAGACCGTTGTTATCGATCAAGGCTTTCAGCCGTGCTGCGTCGTACGTGGCCTCAATCCGCGCCGCTTCGGCGGCGGCGATTTCGGCAGGGTCGCCGTCCACCGCATAGGGTGGTGCCTTGCGCCATTCCGCCAGATAGGCGTCGCTGTCGCGCGCGCCGATCCGCATCGCGGCGCGGTCGATGGCCTGTTCGAACCGTTCCGGCAACGGGTGCTTTGCCCCGCCGCGCCCCCGCCCCACAATGACCTGCGCCGGAATGTCGCGCCAGTAAACGATGGTCACGTCGGGCATTCTGGCCGCTCTCCCAAGCTATGCGCTGCTGATCTGCGCTGTCGGTTTATCGCAGAGGAACTGCGTCGCGCGGCCGGTTTGCGACAACCGCACGATCCCTGCCGACCTTTGCACAGTATCCCGCCGACCGGGCCCGCGACCAGACCAGCGGACATGAAAGTTTCCGATGATCATCATGATGGCCTGCGCGATGCTTGCGCGACAAGCTTGCACGATCGGGCACAAGAGCCTAGCTTGTGGGTAACTTGTAATCGGAGGGCGTGACCATGACGCCCAGGCGTCCCGGCGGTGCGGGCGCTTTCCCGAAGGCGGTCGAGAGTCCCGCGCCCGAACCACCCGATCCGGATTCGCTTTATGCGGCCCTGGATCTGGGAACGAACAGTTGTCGGATGCTGATTGCCCAGCCGCGGGGCAGTCAGTTTCACGTGTTGGACAGTTTTTCCAAATCGGTGCAACTGGGTCAGGGTCTGGAACAGACCGGACGGCTCAGCCGCGCGTCCATGGCCCGCACCTTGCAGGCGCTACGGATCTGCCAGCAGAAACTGCGCCGCCACAACGTCAAACGGATGCGTCTGGTGGCGACCGAAGCCTGCCGCCGGGCCGCGAATGGCGCCGAATTTCTGGCGATGGTGAAACGCGAAACAGGGCTGCATCTGGAAACCATCAAGCCGGAAGAAGAGGCGCGGCTGGCGGTGATTTCCTGCGCGCCGCTGGTGTCCACGCGGACAGAACAGTTGCTGGTGGTGGACATCGGCGGCGGATCGACCGAACTGGTATGGATCGACCTGTCGGGTGTGGCGCCACGCGACCGGCCCCGCTCCATCATGCGGCTGCATGCCGGGTTTCACCCGCCCGCCAGCCCGTTCCCCGTGGCCCGCGTGGTCGACTGGATTTCCGTGCCGCTGGGGGTCGCCACGTTGCGCGACCAGTTCAACGATGTCGAGGATGACGGCGCACGGTTCGCGTTGATGTCGTGGTTCTTCGAGGAACATCTGGCCGAATTCACCCCTTACAAGGACGTTCAGGCGCGCGAAGGGTTCCAGATCGTCGGCACCTCGGGCACCGTGACCACGGTGGCGGCCAGCCATCTCGGCCTGAAACGCTATGACCGGACCAAGGTGGACGGGCTGCGCATGACGTCGGACCAGATCGATACCGTGATCCGCAATTATCTGGACCTTGGCCCGAAAGGCCGCATCGATGATCCACGCATCGGGCACGATCGCCATGCACTGATCATGTCGGGGGCGGCGATCCTGCAGGCTCTGTTGCGACTTTGGCCCACCGATCGGCTGTCGGTCGCTGACCGGGGCCTGCGCGAAGGGCTGTTATACGCGCAGATGTCGGCGGACGGCGTGCTGGAGGATCGGCCGGATTGACCCTGCCCGCGCTGCGCGGTTGCAATTTCCGCTGTTATGCGCTTTGAGCGTCGCTTGCCTGCGTGACAGCCCCGGAGACGACCATCATGACCAAGAACATCTCGGGCCGCGGCCAGCGCGAATTGCGCGAAAAGGTGAAAACCGCACGGGGGCGCAAACTGTCGTCCACGCTGTGGCTGGAACGTCAGTTGAACGACCCGTATGTGAAAAAGGCCAAGGCCGAAGGCTATCGTGGCCGCGCGGCGTTCAAGATCGTGGAAATCGACGACAAGTTTCGCTTTCTGGTGCCCGGCGCCCGCGTCGTGGACCTTGGCTGCGCGCCCGGCGGCTGGAGCCAGGTGGCGGTGCGGCGGACCAATGCGCTGGCCGAAAAGCCCGGCAAGAAGGTTGGCAGGGTCATCGGCGTGGACCTGCAACATGTCGATCCGATCCCGGGCGTCGAATTGCACCAGCTGGATTTTCTGGACGACAACGCCGATGCGCTGGTCAAGGGCTGGCTGGGCGGGCGCGCCGATGTGGTGTTGTCGGACATGGCGGCGGCGGCCTCGGGCAACCAGCAGGTGGATCACCTGCGCATTGTCATCCTGTGCGAAGCGGCGGCGCAATTCGCCTTTGACGTGCTGGAGGAAGGCGGCGCATTCGTTGCCAAGGTGCTGGCGGGCGGCGCCGAGGCCAGCCTGCAGCTGCTGCTGAAAAAGAATTTCACCAAGGTGGTCAACATCAAGCCACCGGCCAGCCGCGCCGACAGTTCGGAAAAGTTCGTGGTGGCGACCGGGTTCAAGGGCCAGCTGTCGGACGACGATCAGGCGCGAAATGCGGCCACGGACAGCGATTTGTCGCCTGATTCGGACCATGCCGAAAACAGCGGGCTGAACCATGACGAGGCCCGCGACAGCAATCCCGGCCGCGACCCCGAAACCGGCGCCGGTCGCGGCAACAGCGACGCATAGGCCGCACGCTGCAAGGCTTCGATCGGCATTGGTTCCGCTTCGTCAACAGACAGCCGGTGCTGCACGGCGGTGCTGATCTGCGCGGCGGCGCATTCCTGTTGCCACAAGGCAAACAATCGGTCACGACCTGCGGCGCGCGACGGTTCGCGCGAAATTGTCGGAAAACCTTGGGTTTGTGACATCATGGCGGGCCCGCGATCCGGTTGCATGGCAACAGTGGTGGCGGCGCAGTGCGGCGATTTCGGGGCATATCTGGGGAATTCCAGAAAATTTCGCCGAGAATGATCGCTCCGCCGACCCGTTTCAGAAAAATATGGCAACATTAAGGCGATCCGAAAGTCGTCAACCAACCGTTACAAACAGCCGCTACGCCGTAGAACCAAGGTGGCTGCCATTGGGGGGAGCCCTCCTGCACATGACATAATCCGGCCTTCTTCGGAAGGCTTGGAGAGATTTATTTTGGGGACACACACCATGACCGACATGATCATCACCGGCATCATTGATGGCCCGCTGACCGGCGGCCTGCCCAAGGCGCTTGAACTGACCGCGCTGGTCGATATCGCCGATCTGTCGGTCTACGGGATCAGCGGTGTCAACAACGGCGGCGCTTCAAGCGGCGTGCCGGATTTCACCCTGAGCGGGTCCGCGCTGGCAGGCGAAAGGATTTACATCGCCTCTGAAAGCGTTCAATTCGCGGCATTCTTTGGCTTTGCTCCTGATTTCACCACCGCCGAGCTTAACATCAACGGCGATGATGCGATGGAGCTGTACAAGAATGGCAGCATCATTGATGTGTTCGGGGTGGTGGGTGTCGATGGCACCGGGCAGCCATGGGAACATCTTGATGGCTGGGCTTACCGGAACGATGGCGCCACGCCCAATGGCGGTGTGTTCGATCTGGCCAACTGGACCTTTTCGGGGATCGACTCGCTGGACAACGCAACATCGAATGCGACGGCCGCCAAGCCGTTTCCAGTGGGCACATATGACGTCGACGCGGGCGGCGGCGGCGAGGACACCGGCACGGGCGGCGATGGCGAGGATACCGGCACCGGTGGCGGTGGCGATGACACCACGCTGATTTCCGCCATTCAGGGCAATGCCGCGACCCAAGGGTCGAACGTGGTCGGCACCACCAACAACAATGACGCCAGCCCGCTGGTCGGCCAGGTTGTCACCATCGAGGCGATTGTCGTCGGCGATTTCCAGAACAACGACGCGGATACGTCGCGCACGCTGGGCGGATTTTTCCTGCAGGAAGAAGACGCGGATGCCGATGGCGATGCCACCACGTCCGAAGGCATCTTCGTGTTCGACAACGCCTTCGGCACGGATGTGGCCATCGGTGACAAGGTGCGTGTGACCGGCACGGTGCAGGAGTTTTTCGGCGCGACGCAGCTGTCCGCGATCACCGCCGTTTCAGTGGTGTCCAGCGGCAACGCCCTGCCCACTGCCGCCACTGTCAGCCTGCCCGCCGTCGGCGTGACACGGGCGCAGAACGGTCTGTATCAGGCCGATCTGGAAGCCTTTGAAGGCATGCTGGTGACATTCGACGACACCCTGACCATCACCGAACAGTTCCAGCTGGACCGGTTCAACGAGGTGCGGCTGTTTGCGACTGAAGGGTTTGAGCAGACCGGCCCGGACGGCTCGACGCTGACCGGCGAACGCCCGTTCCAGTTCACGCAATACAACGACCCCGATGCAGCCGGCTTGGACGCCTATGCGCAGGCCACTGCGGCGCGCAACGTGATCTACGACGACGGCCTGAACCAGCAGAACCAGAGCATCGACAATCTGGACGGTTTCGCCCCCTATTCGACCGCCACCGCGCCGTCGATGGGCGACACAGTGACCGGTCTGACCGGCGTGCTGGATTATTCCTGGGCCGGCAACAATGCCTCGCAGGCCACTTGGCGGGTGCGCGCGACCGAGGATGGCCAGAACACATTTGACGACACCAATCCGCGCCCGGCGGCCACTGCTGCCGTGGATGGCGACATCAAGATCGCGTCGTTCAACGTGCTGAACTTCTTCACCACGCTGGATGTGTTCCCGGACACGCAGGACGATGACGTCGGCCCCGATCTGGCGCTGGAACCGCGCGGCGCGGCCACAAATCCGCAGCAGGCGTTGCCCGGCTTCACGGCCACCTCGGAGTATGACCGCCAGCTGGCCAAGCTGGTTACCGCCATCGAAGGTCTGGGCGCCGACATCATCGGCCTGAACGAGTTGGAGAACGATTTCCTGTCCGGCGGCATCGCCCCCGGCAATCAGGCCAACCAACAGGGCGGCCAGACCGCCATCGCTGCATTGGTCGCGGCGCTGAACACGTCGGCGGGCGCGGTGGTCTGGGATTTCGTGAACCCGGGCACCGAATTCGTCGGCACGGATGCCATCGCCGTCGGCATGATCTACCGCAGCGACAAAGTGAAAATCGCAGCCGGAACCACCCCGGCAATGCTGACCGATGCCGATGTGGACCCGGCGCTGCTGGCGCAATCGACACTTGGCGCGATCTTTGACGGCGAGAACACCAGCCGCGCGCCCTTGGCCGCAACGTTCGAGACACTGGCCGACGGCAACCAGGTGACGATCGCCGTGAACCATCTCAAATCCAAAAGCGGCGCTGCCGTTGCAACCGGCGCCGACGCCGATCAGGCCGATGGCGCCGGCGCCTGGAACAACCAGCGGGTGCTGGCCGCGCAGGCGCTGGACGCCTGGCTGAAAACCAACCCGACCGGGTCGGACACCCCCAACGTGATGCTGCTGGGCGATTTCAACTCCTATGCCGAAGAAGCGACCATCGACTATCTGACCGATGTGGCGGGCTACGTGAACGTGGTCGCCGAATTCGTCGAAGCGGGCTACGGCTATGTGTTCGACGCGCTGCTGGGCACGCTGGATTATGCCTTTGCCTCGCTGTCGCTGTTCACCGCGATCGTCGATGCCATGGAATGGAACATCAACGCCGACGAGGCCGATGCGCTGGACTACAATCTGGAATTCGGCCGCGATCCGGCGATCTTTGACGGCGACCTGCCCTATCGGTCGTCCGATCATGATCCCATTCTGGTGGGTCTGGAATTCCTTGATGCCGACACGCCGCTGACCGTGGAAATCTACGAAGGCGCGATTTACGCCAACGACATCACCCCGACCGAGGCGCTGGAGGCCGATCATCTGGCCACGCTGACGCTGGCCGGAGCCGAGATTGCCACTTTCGCCGACGGCAAGATCTATGTCACCTCGTCCAGCGGGTTGCAGATCGTCGATATCAGCGATGCGTCCAACCCGATGCTGGTGGCGACCATCGATTTCACCACGCTGGGCTTTGCCACAACCGACATCACGTCGGTGGCCACCAACGGCACACTGCTGGCCGTGGCCCTGCCCGCAGACCCGAAAACCGATCCGGGTCAGGTGGTGTTCCTGAACCTTGACGGCACGCTGGCCGGGTCCGTGACCGTGGGTGCCCTGCCCGACATGGTCACCTTCACGCCGGATGGCACCAAGGTGCTGGTCGCCAACGAGGCCGAAGCCGACGAAGGTTATGTCAACAATCCAAACGGATCGATTTCGGTGATCGACCTGTCGGCCGGCCCGAACGCGGCCACGGTTGACACCATCGCCTTCACACTCGGCAATGGGCTGGAGGCGTATGCCCGCGCCAACGGTGTGCGCATCTTCGAAGGCGTGGATTTCGCCGCCGATATCGAACCGGAATACATCGCGGTCGCCCCCGATGGCCTGACCGCCTTTGTCACGCTGCAGGAAAACAACGCGGTCGCGATCATAGATCTGACCACCAACACGATTTCCGACCTGATCCCGCTGGGCGGCAAGGACTTCTCGACCCTTCTGGCCGATTTCTCGGATCGTGACAGCCCGTCGAACGGTGCCCTGATCAACCTGACCACCGGCAACCCGGTCATCGGCCAGTTCATGCCCGATGCCATCGCGTCCTATGTGGCCGGTGACGGCCAGACCTATTTCATCATCGCCAACGAAGGCGACGACCGCGACGATTTCCTTGTCGTCGAAGAAACCATCCGTCTGGGCAGTGCCGATTATGATCTGGATGATGCCACTTTCCCCGACGAAGCCGCGCTGAAGGCCAACGCGGATCTGGGCCGGTTGACCGTGGTCAACGCACCCCTGATCAACGGCGACACGGATGGCGACGGCGACATCGACCAGATCCTGACCTATGGCGCGCGGTCATTCTCGATCCTGAACGCCGATGGCGAAATGGTTTTCGACAGCGGCGATGTGCTGGAACGGATAATCGCAACCCAGTTTCCGGCGCTGTTCGATGACAGCCGGTCCGACAACAAGGGCTCGGAACCCGAAGGCGTGACCGTGTCGGTCATCGGTGGCCGGGCCTATGCCTTTGTCGGGCTGGAACGGTCAAATGCCGCGCTGGTGTTCGATGTGACCGACCCGACCGATGTGACCTTCGTGACCGATATCCAGAACGCGGGCGATGTCAGCCCCGAGGGTCTGCTGGTGATCAAGGCCGAGGACAGCCCGACCGGCGAGGCGATCCTCGTGGTGGCGAACGAGGTGTCGAACACCCTGTCGCTCTACGGTGTCGAAGCGGCCGACGCGAACTTTACCCTGCAACTGCTGCACTTCTCGGATGCCGAAGCCGGTTTGCTGGCGGGTGACACCGCGCCGATGCTGGCCGCACTGGTCGATGGCTATGACGACACCTATTCCAACACGCTGATCCTTGCGGGCGGCGACAACTTCATCCCCGGCCCGTTCCTTGCGGCGGGTACCGATGCGTCGGTCGCGGCAACGCATAACAAGGGCAACAACCCCGGCGCGGCGGATATCGAGATCCACAACCGCATCGGCGTCGAGGCGTCCACCATCGGCAACCACGATTTCGATCTGGGCACCAACGCGTTTTCGGATGTGATCAACGACACGGCCTTCCCCTATCTGTCGGCAAACCTCGATTTCTCGGGCGATACCGCAATTTCCGGCCGCTATCAGGAAACCGTGGGCATCGGCGGTCTGGAAGAAGCCAGCACGCTGGCGCGCAAGATCGTGCCGTCGGCGGTCGTCACCAAGGGCGGTGAAGCCATCGGGCTGGTCGGGGCCACGACGCAGATTCTGGAAAGCATCTCGTCCACCGGCAACGTCGAGGTCAAAGGCTTTGCCGGAGACGGTGCCGAAACCAACGACATGGTCCTGCTGGCGGCGCAGTTGCAGCCGGTGATTGATGACCTGATCGCGCAGGGCGTGAACAAGGTGATCCTGATGGCGCATCTGCAACAGATCGCGCTGGAACAGGAACTGGCACCGCTGCTGCGCGGCGTGGACATCATCCTGTCGGCGGGGTCGAACACCCGGCTGGGCGATGCCAATGATGTGGCGGTGGAATTCCCCGGCCATGCCGCGGATTTCGCCAACACCTACCCGATCGTCACCGCCGGCGCCGATGGCAAGACCACGCTGATCGTCAACACCGACAACGAATTCACCTATCTGGGCCGTCTGGTGGTGGAATTCGACGCCAATGGCGACATCGTGGTGGATGCGCTGGACGACACGATCAATGGCGCCATCGCGGCAACGGCTGAAAACGTCGCCATCGCTTGGAACGATCTGGATGGCGACCTGTCTGACACCGCATTCGCCGAAGGCACCAAGGGCGAACAGGTGGCCGACATCACCGAAGCCGTGGATGCCGTGATCGCCGCCAAGGATGGTCAGGTCTGGGGCTATACCGATGTCTATCTGGAAGGCGAACGCAATCAGGTCCGCAACCAGGAAACCAACCTGGGCAACATTACCGCCGATGCCAACCTGTCCGCGCTCAGCGCAGCCTTGGACGGTAATGGCGTGTTCGCCTCGTTGAAGAACGGTGGCGGCATCCGGGCGCAGATCGGTGCCGTGGACGTGATTTCGGGTGACAAGACCCCGCCGATTGAAAACATCGATGCAGGCAAGCCCGCCGGTGGGATTTCGCAACTGGACATCGAAAACGCGCTGCGGTTCAACAACGGGCTCATGGCGCTGGATACCGATGCCGCCGGGCTGAAAGCCATTCTGGAACATGGCGTCGCCGTGCTGGGCGGTCAGGGCCGCTATCCGCAGATCGGCGGCTTCAGCTTCTCCTACGATCCGGATCTCGCGCCGGGCGCGCGGGTGCAGAACGTGGCGGTGATCGACGCGGACGGCAATTTCGTCGCCCCGGTGATCGTGAACGGGCAAATCAGCCCGAACGCGCCGGAAACCATCACCATGGTCACGCTGAACTTCCTCGCCAACGGCGGCGACGGCTATCCGTTCAAGGCCGTGGGCGAAAACTTCCGCTATCTGCTGAACGACGGCACGCTGTCTGCACCGGTGGACGAGGCGCTGGATTTTGTCGCCAACGCGCCCGCGAACCTGCTGGGCGAACAAAAGGCGATGGCAGACCACGTGGCCGCCAACTATGGCACACCGGCCACGGCCTATGATGTGGCCGATACCGGCGCGGCGAGCGACACCCGCATTCAGGATCTGAACGCGGTTGCCGAGGACACGGTCATCCCGACCCCGGTCAGCGACATCTTCACGCTGGAACTGCTGCACTTCACCGATCAGGAGGCCGCGACCTCGGCGATCGAAAACGCGCCGAACCTGTCGGCCGTGCTGAACGCGCTGCGGGCGCAGGATCTGGGCGATGACGGCATCGCGGACAACACGGTCACCCTGTCGTCGGGCGACAGCTTTATCGCCTCGCCGTTCTTCGATGCCTCGCTGCCGCTTTATGGGTCCAAAGGCATCGCCGATATCCAGATCCAGAACGAACTGGGTGTGCAGGCGATTGCTTTGGGCAACCACGAGTTCGATTTCGGGCCCGCCGTACTGGCTGACCTGATCGACGGATCGGCCCCAGGCGCCATCCTTGGCGCGGATTTCCAGGGCGCGCTTTACCCCTACTTGTCGGCCAACCTCGACTTCTCGACCAACCCCGATCTGGCCGCGCTGGAAGTTGCCGGCGGCGGCGCGCCGCAGCCCAACACCGTCACCTCGTCGGTGGTGCTGACCGTGGACAGCGCGCAGACCGGCACCACCGAACTGATCGGTGTGGTGGGAGCTACCACCCCGACGCTGGGCCGCATCTCGTCGCCCGGCAACGTGGGCATTCTGCCCACCCCGTTCGACGGCGTGCCGACGGCGGAACAGCTGGACGCGCTGGCCGCCATCATTCAGGCCGAAGTGGACGCCTTGCTGGACGCCAATCCGACGATGGACAAGGTGATCCTGCTGGCCCACATGCAGGTCATCAACATCGAGGTGCAACTGGCCTCGGGCCTGTCCGGTGTGGACGTCATCGTGGCGGGCGGGTCGAACACCCGGCTGTTCGACGACAATGACCGGCCGCGCGACGGCGACAGCGATCAGGGCCAATACCCGATCTTTGCCACCGACAAGGACGGCAACCCGATCGCCATCGTCAACACCGACGGGTCCTACAAATATGTCGGCCGTCTGGTGGTGGATTTCGACGAGAACGGTCATGTCATCCCCGGCTCTTATGATGCCGACGTCTCGGGCGCCTATGCGACCGACGATCAGGGTGTGGCCGATCTGGGTGCGGAAACGCTGGTCGATGCGGAAATCCAGCAGATCGTCAGCGAAATCGAGGCGCAGATCATCGCGACCGAATCGAACGTGTTCGGCTATTCCGACGTCTATCTGAACGGCAACCGGTCGGGCATCGACACGCCCACCGATCTGGACGGGGTGCGGACGCAGGAAACCAACCTTGGCGCGCTGACAGCGCTGGCGAACCTTGATTACGCCAAGCAGTTCGACAGCAGCGTGACGGTGTCGATCAAGAACGGTGGCGGCATCCGCGCGTCCATCGGCGAGTTGGTGGTGCCGCCTGGCGAGTTTGTGGCGGAACGGTCAGCCAATTCGGCGCTGATCGATGCGGACGGCAACGTGGTCAAGCCGGCCAATGCCATCAGCCAGAACGACATCGCCAATGCCCTGTCGTTCAACAACGGTCTTTCGCTGCTGACCATGACGGCCACCAGTCTGGTGGCGGCGCTGGAACATTCGGTCGGGCAGTTGCCGGCGGCCGGTGGCCGGTTCGGCCAGTTTGCCGGCGTCGAATTCTCGTTCGACCCGACGCAACCGGCCGGGGCGCGGGTAGTCCATGCCGATCTGGTGAATGAGTTTGGCGGCGTAACAATGGCCCTGGTGCGCGATGGCGTGCTGGTCGCCGATCCGGCGCTGGAAATCCGAGTTGTCACGCTGAACTTCCTGGCCGGCGGCGGCGACGGCTATGCCTTCAACGGCACCGACAGGGTCGATCTGTACGATCTGGACGGTGACGGGGTAGCCGATCCCTTCCGCGATGGTGTCGCGACCTTTGCCGGCAACGGCACGGAACAGGACGCCTTTGCGGAGTATCTGGCCGCGACACATGGCACGTTGGACACCGCCTATGCGGTGGAAGATGCCGGACGTGACAGCGATCTGAACAGCACGAACCTGGCCTTTGCGCGCCAGACCGTCGTGGAAGACACCGCTGGAACGTCGGCATTTACACGCAAGATCAGCACCTTCGATGGCGACAATGTCCTGCGTGAGGTTGTCATTGAAAACGACAACGGCACCATCGTGACCCGCGAATACGATGAGAACGGTGTCATTCGCATGCGGACCAGATCGGATGTCGAGGATGTGCAGAACATTGACACCGTGGTCGTTTTCTTTGATGAAAACGGGCTTCGCGCGTCTGACCGCATTGTTGCCGATGACGGAGTTCTGCTGGAAAGGACGTATGTACAAGGCGTGATCCAGACGGCCGTCGAAACCGACCTGAAGAATCGGGAAGAGTTTTCGACGATTGTACGGACGTTCGAAGATGGTCTGCTCGCGTCATCGTCGACCATCTTTGACCGCGACCCACTTGCTCGATCCTCCTTGCTGGAAACCTTTGTATCGGGTGTTCCCGAAAGCAGCCTGACGACTTTCCTCAATGGTGACACGCGTCTGACAACCTTCACCGACGGGGTTTTCGCTTTCGAACGTCAGATCAACTTCAACGGCACCCAAATGGTCAAGGGTGGCGCAGGCGACGACGTGATCGCTGGCGGGGACTTCAACGACGTGCTGACTGGCGGGGCGGGCGCCGATACCTTCGTGTTCGCGCGCAACTTTGGTCGGGATCGTGTCACGGACTTTGACGTCTTCGGCGATGACCTGCTGGATCTGACCCGGTTTGGCATCACCGACGTCGACAGCCTCGTCGCCAAAGCAGACCTGACGCAGCGTCCGTCCACCCTGATCATCGATCTGGGTGAGGATGAAACAGTCGTATTGCGCAACGTGTCGCTGGCCGATCTGACGGATGCCGATTTCTTCGGCTTCGTTGTCTGATCCGATAAGACCCGAAAACAGCAAAGCGCCACCCGCAAGGGTGGCGCTTTTGCATTGCGGGGGCGTGGTGGGTGATGAGGGACTCGAACCCCCGACATCTTCGGTGTAAACGAAGCGCTCTACCAACTGAGCTAATCACCCGTGAAACGCGGTCTAGCCAAAGCGCCGGAACTGCGCAAGACCGGACCAGGACCGAGTGAGGACCGCATGCGCTTTGATCCTGCCAACCATCAGATGCTGCCGACCCGTGCCTTTGACGACTTCCGGATCGGGGAACAATTCCGCGCGCCGTCGCGCACCCTGACCGAAGGGCATTTCGACGCCTTTCGCACGGCCTCTGGCGACAATCACCCCATTCACTACGACAGCCATTACCTGAAGCGTCTCGGGCACCGCGATCTTTATGCCCATGGCCTGCTGACCTGGATGCAGGCCGCGATCGGCGCCTGTCCGCTGGCGCATGAAATGGGTGAGGCGCTGATCGGGTTTCTGGAACAGTCCAGCCGCTTTTTGAAACCCGTCTATTGCGGTGACACCTTGTATGTGACCTTTACCGTTACCGCCTTGGACCGGGGGAACACGACAGGCGTCATGCGACTTGCCGTCACGATCCACAATCAGGACGCCGTTCTGGTGGCCGAAGGCACGCAAGCCTATCTGATGCGCCTGTAAAGATGCGCTGTGCAGCCTTTGGTTCGGCGCAAAGGGCAATCGACAAAAAAACGCGCCGACGATGCGGCGCGTTTCGGTAAAATGGTGGGAGATAAGGGATTCGAACCCCTGACATCTTCGATGTGAACGAAGCGCTCTACCACTGAGCTAATCTCCCGTGGAGACGGCAAATAGCCTTACTCGGCAGGCTCTGCAAGGGTTTCGTCGGTGGTTTTC
>JBGSJU010000400.1:0-1922 GCA_041741655.1 Rhodobacterales bacterium | reverse complement strand
CAGCGCCAGCGCCGCCGCCAGCGGGTCATCCGCCAGATCGGTGACCAGCCCCAGCGCCTGTGCCTGCGGCGCCGGGACCTGTTCGGCGGTATAGGTCATGCGGCGCAGCACATCCGACCGGATCAGCCCCGGCAATACCACCATGCCGCCCATGTCGGGCACGAGGCCCCATTTCATCTCCATGATCGCCAACTTGGTATCCGGATGCGCGATGCGCATATCCGCCCCCAGCGCCAGTTGCAGCCCCGCGCCAAAGGCCACGCCGTGCAGCGCGGCGATCACCGGCACCGGCACGCGGCGCCAGACAAGGCAGACCTCTTGCATCACGTTGGCATCGTGATGGCTGCGCGGCAGGATGCGGGCCTCGGGCGATCCCTTGGCATGGGCCGCGAAACTGGCCACGTCCAGCCCGGCGCAGAACGCCTTGCCCGCGCCCGAGATCACCACGGCGCGCACATCGTCCGCCGCGATCAGCGATTGTCCTGCGGCCACGATTGCCTCGGCCATCGCCGGATCGACAGCATTCATCTTGTCGGCCCGCGTCAGGCAGACATGGGCGACATGATCGGTGATCGTGACCGACACCCGCGCTGCGATCTCGGCGGGATCCGGGGCCTGCGGATGGATGGTGGCCTGCGATGATGCCTGCGTGGATGCCTGCGTGAATGATGGTGTCATGGGGTCCTCCCGAACGCCGCCCGATGTCGCTCAACCTTGCCCTGCCGCCCTGCGCACGAAAAGGGGCGACGTCGCGTCGGGATCGCGGCGCAGGGACTGGCAAAGCGCACTGGCCAAAAGGACTGGCCAAGAGGACTTGGCTTCAGGACTGGGCCTCAGGACTGGGCGCGCTTGCAGCTGCCCCTCTTGCCGCGCCTGTTGCGATCCGCTTATCTGCCCGGCATGACACATCCGCGCCTTACCCCCCTTGCCCAGTCCCTGCCCGAAACCGTGCCCTTCGTCGGCCCCGAGGCGCAGGAACGCGCGCGGGGACAACGTTTTGTCGCCCGGATCGGCGCGAATGAAAGCGTGTTCGGCCCCTCGCCCGCCGCCCTGTCCGCCATGGAACAGGCCGCGCGCGACGTCTGGATGTATGGCGATCCCGAAAGCCACGACCTGCGGGCCGCACTTGCGGCGCATCATGGTGTGGACATAACGAATGTCGTGGTGGGCGAAGGCATCGACGGATTGCTGGGCTATCTGGTGCGTCTGCTGGCCGGGCCGGGCGATGCGGTGGTCACGTCGGACGGGGCGTACCCGACCTTCAACTACCATGTCGCGGGCTTTGGCGCGACGCTGCACAAGGTGCCTTACCGCGACGACCACGAGGACTTGCCCGCGCTGATCGCCCGCGCGGCCCAGGTGGACGCCAAGCTGATCTATTTCGCCAACCCCGACAATCCGATGGGCACCTGCATCCCCGGCGCAGATGTGGTGGCCGCGCTGGACAGCCTGCCGCCCGGCTGCGTTCTGGTGCTGGACGAGGCCTATATCGAACTCGCCCCACCCGGCACCGCAGCACCCGTCGCCATCGACGATCCGCGCGTGATCCGGATGCGGACCTTTTCCAAGGCGCAGGGCATGGCGGGCGCGCGGGTGGGCTATGCGCTGGGGGCCGCGCCGCTGATCCGGGCGTTCGAAAAGGTGCGCAACCATTTCGGCATGTCCCGCATATCGCAGGCCGGCGCGCTGGCGGCACTGGGCGATCCGGGCTGGATCGATCAGGTGCGCGGGCAGGTTGCCGTATCGCGTGACCGGATCGCGGCGATTGCGGCGGCATCCGGGTTGTGCGCGCTGCCGTCGGCCACGAATTTCGTGGCGGTGGATTGCGGCCATGACGGGGCCTTTGCCAAACGCGTGCTGGATCAGTTGATCGCGCGCGGCATCTTCGTGCGGATGCCGGGGGTCGCGCCCCTGAACCGCTG
>JBGSJU010000399.1:0-4042 GCA_041741655.1 Rhodobacterales bacterium | reverse complement strand
CAATTCCTCGGCGATGACCCGATACCGCGTCGCCTGCCGGGCCTGCCGGTCCAGCGCGGCCAGTTGCTGGGCCAGCCCGTCCAGCACGTCATCGACGCGCGACAGGTTCTGTTCGGTGCCGGCGAGTTTCAATTCCGCCTCGTGGCGGCGCTGATACAGGCCGGAAATGCCTGCCGCCTCTTCTAGAATGCGACGGCGGTTCTTTGGACGCGCGTTGATCAGTTCGGCGATCTGCCCCTGCCGCACCAGCGCCGGGGATTGCGCCCCGGTCGACGCATCGGCGAACAGCATCTGCACATCGCGCGCCCGCACGTCGCGCCCGTTGACCTTGTAGGCGGACCCGACATTGCGGGTGATCCGACGGATGATCTCCAGCGCATCCTGATCGTTGAACCCGGCCGGCGCCAGCCGTTCGCCATTGTCGATCACCAGCGCAACCTCGGCGAAATGCCGCGCGCCGCGTGTGGCGGTGCCGGCAAAGATCACGTCTTCCATGCCATCGCCCCGCATCGCGGTGGGGCGGTTTTCCCCCATGATCCAGCGCAACGCTTCCAGCAGGTTCGATTTGCCGCAGCCGTTGGGCCCCACGACGCCGGTCAGCCCGTCCTGGATCACCAGTTCGGTCGGTTCGACAAAGCTTTTGAAGCCGGAAAGCCTGAGGCGGGTGAATTGCACGGACCGGACCCCTCCTGTTGCGGGTCTGGCGGGCAAGGTGCCAAAGCCGGGGGGGCAGAGTCAAGGTCGGGCCACGGCATCTGGGGGGCGTCGGCGGGTTATCCCCAAGATATTGCGCGGCTAGCAGTCCAGTCGCGCAAGGACTACTGCCTGATCGCCGCGCACATCGCGCACCTTGCATCCGGTGACCTGCGTGATGGCCCGCGCGGCCCGGTTGGCAATCGGGCCCATGCGGGGCGCGTATTGGCTATTGGTCCGCACCGCCTCGGCCAGATCGGCCCGACGCCGGACGGCAAAGGTGGACCCGTCCATCGTGACCATGACCGGCGCGATCCCGGCAAAATGCGGGGTCGGCCCGTCACAGGCCGCCAGTAGCACAAGCGATGTCAGCAGCACCTGTCGCATGACGCCAGCCTGCGCCGGTGACGGTTAACAAAGGGTAAAGCCCTGCGACAACCCGTCCGCAGGTTTCACTTCACATTCCAAAATCAGCATACTATTCATATTCCAATTACCGCATACAAAGGACGCGATCATGGCTCATCCTGTTACACGCCCCGCCGACAGCTATTCGCCGCTTTACTTCCTCGCCTCGCTGGGTGCCGGGGGTCTGTCGGTGACATTCTTCATGTATCTGATGTTCTGGGTGCCGCACCCCGGCCGTCCGGTGCCGATCTTTGAAGACATCGCCGCCGTGTTCGCGGGGGGCAACCTGCCACTGCAGATCGCGACGGCAACATCCGTCGCCGCAATCGCGGTGCTGGCGTTTCTGAACCTGCAATACCTGATCTGGAATTTCGGCGCGCTCGCGAGATTTGCCAGAACCGAAGGTTATGCGCAATTGCGGCGCAGCAATGGCGAAACCAGCCTGCTGGCCATGCCGCTGGCTGCGGCGATGACGGTCAATGTGTTGTTCATCGTCGGGTTGGTGTTCGTGCCAAAGCTTTGGACCATCGTCGAATACCTGTTCCCGGCCGCCTTGGTTGCGTTCGTGATGATCGGCCTGTGGGCGTTGAAGTTGATGGGCGATTTTCTGGGCCGTGTTCTGGGCCATACGACGGGGCATGGCGGGTTCGACGGCGCGGCGAACAATTCGCTGGCGCAGATGCTGCCGACCTTTGCCCTGTCGATGGTCGCCGTCGGTCTGGCGGCCCCGGCGTCCATGAGCACGACGGCCACGACTGTCGGGGTCAGCCTGATCCTGTCGACGTTCTTTGCGACCGTCGCCATCATCTACGGCATAGCCATGCTGATGGTCGCATTGCCGGCGATGTTTCGCCACGGCGTCTCGCGCGAGGCGGCGCCGACGCTGATGGTCATCGTGCCGATCCTGACCGTGCTGGGCATCATGGGCCTGCGGCAGGCGCATGGCTTGCACACCACCTTTGGCGCGCATGCGAACCCCGGCGACACCATGATGTTTCTGGCCAAACTGCTGACCGCACAGATTGCCATGCTGGCGGTCGGACTGCTGGTGATGCGGCGTCAGGGCTATTTCAAGGACTATGTGCTGGGTCCGAAAACCTCAGTCGGGTCCTATGCCTTGGTATGCCCCGGCGTGGCGGTGTCGGTGATGATCCAGTTCTTCGTCAACAAGGGTCTGGTCGAGGCGGGTGTTATCGCCAAATTCGCTACCGCCTACTGGGTCCTGACCGCGATTGCCATGCTGGCACAGCTGGCGATGCTGCTGCTGGTCTGGCGCCTGAACCGGCAACATTTCCGCGCCGCCCCCGCACCGGCGGCGCTGCAACCGGCCGAGTGATCCTCCCCACTTGGTCCTGACGGGCGGTCCGGGGTGCCGGGCTGCCCGTTTTGCTTGCCGGTGTCTGGCGGGCGTGGTCAAATGAGTTGACCAATCCTGCCGAGGCCGCCATGCCCTTTCGCCCCGTCCAGCCGGAAAAGATCAGCACGGCGGTCACCCGCCAGATCGAAAAGCTGATCCTGCGCGGCATCCTGCGACCCAGCGAACGCCTGCCGTCGGAACGCGAATTGTCCGAAAGGTTCGGCGTATCACGGCCATCGCTTCGCGAGGCACTGTCAGACCTGCAGGACCGCGGATTGCTGGTCAGCCGGGCCGGATCGGGCGTGTTCGTGGCCGATGTGCTGGGTTCGGCGTTTTCACCGGCGCTGGTGCGGCTGTTCGCGTCCCATGACGAGGCGGTTTTCGATGCCATCGCCTTTCGCCGCGACATGGAGGGGCTGGCCGCCGAGCGCGCTGCCCGGTTGGGGTCCGACACCGATCTGGGGGTGATCGGGGCGATATTCGACAAGATGGAAGCGGCACATGCCAAACGCGACCCCGCCGATGAAGCGCGCCATGACGCCGAATTCCATCTGGCGATCATCGAAGCCAGCCACAACGTCATCATGCTGCACATGATGCGGTCGATGTATGACCTGTTGCGCGAAGGCGTGTTCTACAACCGGCAGGTCATGTTCAAGCAGCGGACAACGCGGCGCGTCCTGCTGGATCAGCATCGCGCCATCAATGTGGCATTGCAGGCCCGCGACCCCAAGGCGGCGCGGGCCGCCGTGATTGCGCATATGGATTACGTGGAAACATCGTTGCGCGACCAGTTGCGCGCAGAACGCAACGAAGACATCGCCCGACAGCGTCTGGACCACGAAAAAGCCCGCCAGACATGAAAGGACCCTGCGCCGGGGCACAGGGTCGCGTTCATCAGGCGATTTGGTTCAGTGCAGCTTTGCGCCGACTTCGGTGATGGCCGCGTCGATCATGGCCGCGCCGTTCTTGGCCGTCATGCCGCGGGCCAGCACATCGCGTGCCGCCGACGTCGCCACACTGATGGCGGCATCGCGCACCTGACGCACGGCGGCGGCCTCGGCAGAGGTGATGTTTTCTTCGGCGGCGGTCAGGCGGCGCGCAATCGACAGCTTCAGGTCGGCCTTGGCCTTTTCGGCGGCCTTGGTCGCCTCGATGCGGGCCTCGGTCACGATGCGGTCTGCCTGTTCCTGCACATCACGTTTGCGCCGTTCATAGGTGGCCAGCAATTCCTGCGCGGCTTCGCGCAGCGCCCGGGCTTCGGCCAGTTCGGCCTTGATGCCTTCGGCGCGCTTGTCCAGCATGCCGGCAATCATCGACGGGACCTTGAAATAGAACAGGACCCCGATGAACAGCAGAAAGCCCAGCAGCACCACGAAATCGGTGTTGCGCAGCGAAATGAAGGGACCGGATGCCGCCAGTGCCGGCGACGCGGCCAGCAGGGCGAACAACGTGGCGAATGGGCGCATCGGCATCATCCCTTCATGTGGGCCGCAACGGCGGCGGCGACGGTGTCGGCATCTGCGGTGCCGCCCAGCGCCGCAACCAGCGCTTCGGCGGTGTCGCGGGCAACCTCGGTGATGC
>JBGSJU010000398.1:0-3511 GCA_041741655.1 Rhodobacterales bacterium | reverse complement strand
CGCATCGCGGCGCTGGTGGACAAGACCGCGCGGCTGGCGCGACTGCGCCGGTCCGATGTGGCGACGCGCAAGGTGGGCATCGTGCTGTATGGCTTTCCGCCCAATGCGGGCGCGGCCGGCACCGCCGCCTATCTGTCGGTGTTCGAAAGCCTGTTCAACATGCTGCACGCGATGAAGGAAGAAGGGTACGACCTGACGCCGCCGTCGTCGGTCGAAGAACTGCGCGCCATGGTGCTGTGCGGCCCACACGAAACCCATGGCCAGCCCGCGCATATCGCGGCGCGGGTATCGGCGGCGCGCATTGTAGCCGAAACGCCGTGGCTGTCGGACATCGAGGCGGCTTGGGGCGCGGCCCCGGGGCGGCATCAAACTGACGGGCGCGATGTGTTCGTGCTGGGGCGGCAATTCGGCAATGTCTTCGTCGGCCTGCAACCGGTGTTCGGCTATGAAGGCGATCCGATGCGCCTGTTGTTCGAACACGGCTTTGCTCCCACCCATGCCTTCGTCACCTTCTATCGCTGGATGCGCGAGGATTTCGGGGCCGATGCCCTATTGCATTTCGGCATGCACGGCGCGCTGGAATTCATGCCGGGCAAACAGGCCGGCATGTCAGGGGCCTGCTGGCCGGACCGGTTGATCGGCAACTTGCCGAACATTTACCTCTATGCCGCCAACAACCCGTCCGAAGCGACGCTGGCAAAACGCCGGTCCAACGCAGTGACGGTCAGCCACCTGACCCCCGCGCTGGCGCAATCCGGCCTTTACAAGGGCTTGGCCGATCTGAAGGACAGCCTGTCGCGCCTGCGCGCCCTGCCGCCGGGATCGCCGGAACAAGCTGACCTGTTGATGCTGGTGCGCGAACAGGCCGTTGCGGTCGATCTGGGCGGGCACGATCCCGAAACCCTGTGGGTCAAGCTGTTGGAAACCGAAGGCGCGCTGATCACCGACGGGTTCCATGTGCTGGGCCGGCCGATGTCGCCCGAAGGCATCGCGCAGATGCTGGACCTGATGCCGGCGACGGCGGACCGGGCCGAGGCCGCGCGGTTGTTGGCGCAAAGCAGCGAATTGCCGGCCCTGATGCGCGCCCTTGGCGGCCATTTCACCGCTCCTGTTCCCGGCGGCGACCTGATCCGCAGCCCGGAAATCCTGCCCACCGGGCGCAACATCCACGCCTTTGACCCGTTCCGCATGCCGACAGCCTTTGCGCTGCGCGATGGCGCGTTGCAGGCCGACCGGCTCTTGGCCGCGCATCCCACCCTGCCGCACAGCATCGCCCTGGTGCTGTGGGGGTCGGACAACATCAAATCCGATGGCGGGCCGATTGCCCAAGCGTTGGCGCTGATGGGGGCAAAGCCACGGTTCGACCATTATGGCCGGCTGTGTGGCGCCGACCTGATTTCGCTGGCGGAACTGGGGCGGCCGCGCATCGACGTGGTGATGACGCTGTCGGGCATCTTCCGCGACCTCTTGCCGTTGCAGACCAAGATGCTGGCCGAAGCGGCGCTGAAGGCCGCGCTGGCCGACGAACCCTTGTCGCAGAATTTCATCCGCGCGCATGCCTTGGCGCAGGCCGAAAAGCTGGGTCTGCCGCTGGAAACCGCCGCGCTGCGGGTGTTTTCCAACGCCGAAGGCGCCTATGGGTCGAACGTCAACACCCTGGTCGGATCGTCGGCCTTTGGTGACGAGGATGAGCTGGCCGACGCCTACGAGTCGCGCAAATCCTTCGCCTTTGGCGTGGATGGCAAGGCGGTGCAGCAAGGCAAGCTGTTGAAACAGGCACTGTCCACGGTCGATCTGGCCTATCAGAACCTTGAATCGGTCGAACTGGGCGTCACCACGGTGGACCACTATTTCGACACGCTGGGCGGCGTGGCCCGCGCCGCGCGCCGTGCGCAGGGTGGCAAGGATATGCCGGTTTACATCGGCGACCAGACGCGCGGCACCGGCGTGGTGCGCACGCTGAAGGACCAGATCGCGCTGGAAACCCGGTCGCGCAGCCTGAACCCGAAGTATTTCGAGGGCCTGTTGCGCCACGGTGCCGAGGGCGTGCGCCAGATCGAGGCGCAGGTGACGAATACGCTGGGCTGGTCGGCCACCACCGGCCATGTCGAGCCGTGGGTCTATCAGCGCCTGTCCGAGACATTCGTACTGGACGAGGAAATGCGCCAGCGGCTGGCCAAACTGAACGCGGCCGCATCCTCGCGGATGGCCCAGAAGCTGCTGGAGGCGTCGGACCGCAACTATTGGCAACCCGATGCCGCGACGCTGGCTGCGTTGCAGGCGGCAGCGGACGAACTGGAAGACCGGCTGGAAGGAATTGCGGCAGAATGAACGCGCGCGGCATCCCCCAGACAATCCCCGCCCCGGACCTGATCCGGGGCCTCCTCATGGTATGCGCCGAGGCCCCGGATCACGTCCGGGGCGGGGCCATAGTGATCAAAAGGACCACCAGATGAGCCCGAGAGACGAAATCCCGAACCTGAAAGGCCTGGACGGCGAAGGGTCCGTGCAGGTCCATCAGGACAACGATACGAAGATCGAAGGCGCCAAGGTGTTTTCCGTCTATGGCAAGGGCGGGATCGGCAAATCGACAACCTCGTCGAACCTGTCGGCGGCGTTTTCCATGATGGGCAAGCTGGTGTTGCAGATCGGCTGCGACCCCAAGCATGACAGCACCTTCACCCTAACCGGGAGGCTGCAGGCGACCGTGATCGACATCCTGAAAGAGGTCGATTTCCACTCCGAGGAACTGCGCCCCGAGGATTACGTGGCGACCGGCTTCAACGGCGTGAAATGCGTCGAGGCCGGCGGGCCGCCTGCGGGCACCGGCTGCGGCGGCTATGTCGTGGGGCAGACGGTCAAGCTGTTGAAACAGCATCACCTGCTGGAAGACACCGATGTGGTGATCTTTGACGTGCTGGGCGATGTGGTCTGCGGCGGCTTTGCCGCACCTTTGCAGCATGCCGACCGCGCGGTGATCGTGACCGCCAACGATTTCGACAGCATCTACGCGATGAACCGCATCATCGCCGCCGTGCAGGCCAAATCGGGCAACTACAAGGTTCGGCTCGCGGGCTGCGTCGCCAACCGGTCGCGCGAAACCAACGAGGTGGACCGCTATTGCGAACGCGTCGGCTTCAACCGCATCGCCCACATGCCCGACATTGACGCGATCCGCCGCTCGCGGCTGAAGAAAAAGACGCTGTTCGAAATGGACGACAGCGAGGACATCGTGATGGCGCGCGCCGAATACATGCGGCTGGCCGATGTGCTGTGGCGGTCGGTGCAGGGCGAAGGATCGTCCCCCGCCCCGCTGCCGGACCGGGAAATCTTTGAATTGCTGGGGTTTGATTGATGCCCATGCCTGCTTCCAATCGCTACGCCAGCACACGCGACCGGGTCGAACATTACTTTGACCGCACCGCAACCACGGTGTGGGAACGGCTGACATCGGACGCCCCGGTGTCGCGCATCCGCCAGACGGTGCGCGAGGGGCGCGACCGGATGCGCG
>JBGSJU010000397.1:0-2463 GCA_041741655.1 Rhodobacterales bacterium | reverse complement strand
GGTGGCGGGCGTCGCGGCGCATGCGCAGGCGCGCCGGGTGCCGCAATTCGTGCTGTGGCTGGATGCCCATGCCGATTTCCACACGCTGGACACCACCGAAAGCGGGCATCTGCATGGCACGCCGCTGGCCTATCTGACCGGGCGCGCCGGGTTTGCGGGGTTCCCCGCCCTGCCCGCGCCCCTGCCCGATGACCATATCTGCATCCTTGGCTTGCGGTCGGTCGATCCAGCCGAGCGCGCCGCGCTGCAAGCATCCGGCGTGCAACGCCACGACATGCGCGAAATCGACGAGGACGGGATTTCCCGTCCGCTGCAACGGTTTCTCGACCGGGTGGCCACGGCGGGCGGCGCGCTGCACGTGTCACTGGACGTGGATTTCCTTGACCCGGCCGTGGCCCCCGGCGTTGTCACCACGGTGCCGGGCGGCGCGACAGTGCGCGAGGCGCATCTGGTAATGGAAATGGTCTGCGACAGCGGCTTGTTGACCTCGCTGGAAATCGTCGAGTTGAACCCGTTTCTGGATGACCGGGGCCGCACCGCGCAGTTGATGGTGGATCTGGTCGCATCGGGACTGGGACGGCGCGTGTTCGACCGGCCCACCCGGGCCTTCATGTAAGGATCGTCGTGATGCCATCGAAAAAAGCCTTGGTGCCCTTCGTGTCGGTCGCGGCGATGATGCAATTTGTGCATCATATCGGTATCGAAACCATGCTGAAAAGCTTGGCCGACTACATCGAGCAGGATTTTCGCCGCTGGCCGCTGTTCGACAAGACACCGCGCGTCGCCAGCCATTCCGACGTCGGCGTGATCGAATTGATGCCGACCTCGGATGGTGAAAGCTATGGGTTCAAATACGTCAACGGCCATCCGCTGAATGCCGCCGACGGGTTGCAGACAGTGACCGCCTTCGGGCTTTTGGCCGATGTGGCAACGGGTTATCCGGTGATGTTGACGGAAATGACCCTGCTGACCGCGCTGCGCACGGCGGCGACGTCGGCGATGGCGGCGAAATGGCTGGCACCCGCGGGCGCCACGACGATGGCGATGATCGGCAACGGCGCGCAGGCGGAATTCCAATGCCTCGCCTTTCGCGCCATCTGCGGCGTGACCCATATGCGGCTTTACGACATCGACCCCGCCGCCACGGCCAAGGCGGCGCGCAACCTGCGCGCGGCCGGGCTGGATGTGACCGCATGCACCACGCCCGAAGACGCCATCGCGGGGGCGCAGATCATCACCACCTGCACCGCCGACAAACGCCAGGCCAACATCCTGTCCGACAACATGGTGGGCGCAGGCGTGCATCTGAACGCCATCGGCGGCGATTGCCCCGGCAAGACCGAACTGGCGCCTGCGATTCTGCACCGGGCGCGGATTTTCGTGGAATACCCCGAACAGACTCGGATCGAGGGCGAAATCCAGCAGGTTTCCCCCAACCACCCGGTGACCGAGTTGTGGCAGGTGATGACCGGACAGGCACCCGGACGGCAGTCTGCCGCTGAAATCACCCTGTTCGACAGCGTGGGCTTCGCCATCGAGGATTTCTCCGCGCTGCGCTATCTGCGCGACCATATCGGGCCCACGGGATTGGCCGTGATGCTGGACCTGCTGGCCGATCCGGACGACCCGCGCGACCTCTATGGCATGCTGATGCGCGCCGCCCCCTTGCCGACCGCGCCAGCGGCTGTTAAATCCATCCCACCGCGGGTGTAGTTCAGCGGTAGAACGTCAGCTTCCCAAGCTGAATGTCGTGGGTTCGATCCCCATCGCCCGCTCCAATTCCCCTTCGGCACAAATTGCGTTTCCGGTCTGGCACTTGGCCGGGGTTGCGTCTAAGCCTGCGGTGAAACGACGCGCAGCATGACCAGACCCCATATCCTGCACACTGTTCTGATCCTGATGCTTGGCTTTGCGGGCGGGCATGGCGCGGCGTTGCTGGGCCTGCCGATGCCGTTCCTGCTGGGCAGCCTGCTGAGCGTCACGGCGTTTTCCCTGCTGGCGCGCGACCGGGTGCCCGCGCGCTATGCCTTTCCACAACCGATCCGGCTGGCGTTCATGGTGGTGATCGGGGTGATGATCGGCGCGCAGGTGACGCCGGCGCTGTTCACCCAAGGCCTGCCGATGCTGGCGGCGTTTGCCGCGCTGACGCTGTTCGTCCCCGTGGCGCTGTTCGGCAATGCCTGGATGTTTCGCCGCGCCGGATATGATCCGGCGACCGCGTTCTTCTGTTCGGCCCCCGGCGGGCTGATGGAAAGCATTGCCATGGCCGAGGATCACAAGGCCGACCTGCCCACCGTCATCACGCAGCAATTCCTGCGCATCGTGGTGGTGATTGTGGCGCTGCCCATCGGGTTGTCGATCTGGGTAGGCCATCCGGTGGGATCGGCGGCGGGGTTCACGCTGGTGCGTGGTGCGGTCGATTGGCCGATGGCAGGGCTGGCGCTGGCCGCCGGGGCGGCGGGG
>JBGSJU010000396.1:0-7564 GCA_041741655.1 Rhodobacterales bacterium | reverse complement strand
GTTCTGTCGTCAGCCACATGATCCGCCCGCCTTTCTATCCGCGCGAATTCGCCATCGCATTGCTTCAGATCGGCTGGCTCAGCCTGCCGGTGGTCGGGCTGACCGCGCTCTTTACCGGCGGTGCGCTGGCCTTGCAGATCTATTCCGGCGGCGCACGCTTCAACGCCGAAGCCGTGGTGCCCTCCATCGTCGCCATCGGCATGGTGCGCGAACTGGGCCCGGTGCTGGGCGGGCTGATGGTGGCCGCGCGCGTCGCGTCCTCGATCGCCGCCGAAATCGGTACCATGAAGGTGACCGAACAGATCGACGCGCTGGTCACGCTGTCTACCCATCCGATGAAATACCTGACCCTGCCGCGTGTTCTGGCGGCAACGCTGGCGGTGCCGGTGCTGGTGGGCGTGGGCGATGCCATCGGCATCATGGGCGGCTGGCTGGTCGGCATCACCCGGCTGGAATTCAATTCGGCCACCTATCTGAAGAACACCGTCGATTTTCTGGAAAACTGGGACGTGGTGTCGGGCCTGATCAAGGGCGCGGTGTTCGGGTTTCTGGTGGCGCTGATGGGCTGCTACCACGGCATGCGGTCGGCGCGCGGCGCCCAGGGCGTGGGGCGCGCGACGAAATCCGCCGTGGTCGCGGCGTCCGTGCTGATCCTTGCCGCGAATTACATCCTGACCGAACTGTTTTTCACCGCATGATCGCGCTGCACGATGTTCACAAGGCCTTTGGCGCCAACAAGGTGCTGCGCGGTGTCACGCTGGACGTGGCGCGCGGTACATCCTGTGTCATCATCGGTGGATCGGGCACCGGCAAATCGGTGCTGCTGAAATGCATCCTTGGCCTTGTCACCCCCGACGCAGGCACGATCACCGTGGACGGACAGAATGTCGGCACCGGCGACCGCGACACATTCCTGCAACGTTTTGGCATGCTGTTTCAGGGCGGCGCGCTGTTCGACAGCCTTCCGGTCTGGCAGAACGTCGGCTTTCGCCTGCTGCGCGGCGCGTTGCAACGCCCGGTGGCCGAGGCGCGCGAGGTGGCCATCGAAAAACTGCGCCGCGTCGGCCTGTCGGCGGATGTGGCGGACAAGTTTCCTGCCGAACTGTCGGGCGGCATGCAGAAACGCGTCAGTCTGGCCCGCGCCATCGCGGCGGCGCCCGAGATCATCTTTTTTGATGAACCGACCACCGGCCTTGACCCGATCATGGCCGGCGTCATCAACGAACTGATCCGCGAGATTGTCACCGAAATGGGCGCGACCGCGATGACGATCACGCATGACATGACATCCGTGCGGGCCATCGCCGACACCGTGGCCATGCTGCACGGCGGGGTGATCCGCTGGACGGGTCCGGTCGCGCAACTGGACGACAGCGGCGATCCTTACGTCGATCAGTTCATCCATGGCCGCGCGACAGGGCCGATCGAAACCTTGCGCTAGGGCTTGTTCCGCGCGGCGCCTTGTCTAACCTGACCCAAGGGAGGCGCCGATGATCGACACCATTCCGCTCTGGGTCTCGTTTCTGGCTTTTGTGGCGCTGCAAACGGCGGTGGTGGTCTATACCGGCCTGCCGCTCTGGCTGCAAAAACGCGCCGGCGCCCGCATCGACCCCGAAGCGCGGCGGCAATTCCGGTCCACCAACCTGACGGTGGCGGCGGTGCTGTTCATTTTGCTGGATGCGGTGGGGATCATGCGGTTGCTGGACGTCGACCCGATGATGGCACTGGTGCGGCTGGTGGTCGGGATTGTCGATTGGCTGCGCAGTCTGTGAACCTTGCTGGCGCCGGTCGGCATGATTAACTGGCACGCGGACGAATGAAGGGCCCCCATGCTGCGCTGGCTGAACCTGTCCCTGTTGATCCTGTTCCCCATCGCGTGGTTTGCGCCCTTGATGCGGGCCGGGCTGCTGCCGCTGTTCGGGCTGTCGGAAATCAGCGTGATCACCGGGCTGCAATCGCTCTGGGCGACGGATGTGCCCCTTGCGCTGGTGGTGACGCTGTTCGCGCTGGTGGCCCCCATGCTGAAAACCGCCGCCCTGGCGCTGGTGCAATTCGGCCTCTTGGACGCGCGCGTGCAGCCGGTGCTGGCGGTGCTGGGCAAGCTGGCGATGGCGGATGTGTTCCTCATTGCGCTTTACATCACACTGGCCAAGGGCATCGGGGTGGGCCGGATCGAGGTCGCGTGGGGCCTGTACCTGTTCACCGCCTGCATCCTTGCGTCGCTGCTGATCGGACTGCTGACAAAAGCGCCGTCGCGGCGTCGCTGACTGTTGCAGGCCTGGAAACAAACAAAATTCCGCCATAATTCGCTTTGGTGTGGCCCGCTGCGCTGGCATATCGAACTACGTGTTTCGGGTGCGTTGGTGCGGGGAATGAACATGATCGCTCATCAGTCGGCGCTGCTGCGGTTCCTGCCGGACGTGTTGCGCCGCGTGGCTGTCGTGGCCATCGCAGCCTTTGCCGTGCTCAGCATCGGCGCGCTGCTGGGCGCTGTGGTCGGGTTATGGCCGTGGCTTGGCCTGCCCCTGACATGGGGTGATGCAGAGGTTCCGCATGCGGGTGTCTGGGTGCAGGGCGTGCTTGCGTTCATCGGGGCCGTGTTGCTGGCCTGTCTGCCGGCACATGCCCGGATAAGGGCGATCGAACTGGGGCGCGGGCGGTTCGACATGACCATGGAGGACATCGCGCGCGCCTATCAGGTCGCCCATGCCCGCGACCGTGGTCAGGCGTTCCGGCTGGCGTCGGAATTCGACGCGATCCGCGAACGGCTGACCGATCTGTACCGCCATCCCGACCTTGATCGGCTGGAGCCCGAACTGCTGGAACTGGCCGCGAAGATGAGCTTTGCCTCGCGCGATCTGGCCGAGGTCTATTCGGACGAGAAAATTGATCGGGCGCGGCAGTTCCTGCGCCAGCGTCATGAAGAGATCGGCCGCTTTCACCGGCGTCTGGATACGGCCCGCGCCGCGATGGCCGATCTGCAGGCCTACAAGCAATCGGTCGACGATGACGAGGCCATTGCCGCGCGCATGCTGGACCAGTTGCGCGCCGATCTGTCCGAACTGGCCCCCGAACTGTTCGTGCCCCCCACGCGCAGCCAGCTGGCCGCCCGCGCCATGGTCACCCAGATGCGCCGGTCGATGCCCAGCCCGTCCGAAACCGCCCGCCCCGCCGAATAGCACCCCCAAGCTCTGCCCTTCAGACCTGCCTCTGGACCTGACCGCGCGGATGCGCGATACCCGCCGGCATGGCCAAACCGACCGCCTCTTTCACCTGCGCCGAATGTGGTGCCAGCCACCCGCGCTGGTCTGGGCGCTGCGATGCCTGCGGCGCGTGGAATTCACTATCCGAAGAACGCTCGCTGTCGGCCGCATCGGGCGTCATGGGCGCAAAACGCGGCGCGCGGATCGCACTGACCGATCTTGCGACATCCGAATCGCCGCCGCCGCGCACAAGGTCCGGCATGGACGAGTTGGACCGCGTGCTGGGCGGCGGGCTGGTCGCGGCGTCCGCCATTCTGGTGGGCGGCGATCCCGGCATCGGCAAATCCACGCTGCTGTTGCAGGCTGCCGCGCGGTTTGCGCAGGCCGGGTTGCCGGTGGTCTATGTGTCGGGCGAAGAGGCGTCGGCACAGGTGCGCATGCGGGCGCAGCGGCTGGGGCTGGGTACCGCACCGGTGCGGCTGGCGGCGGAAACCAACCTGCGCGATATCCTTGCCACGCTGGACACCGAACGCCCCGGATTGGTGGTGATCGATTCGATCCAGACGATGTGGGTGGATACGGTCGATAGTGCGCCGGGGTCGGTGTCACAGGTGCGGGCCGCCGCCCATGAATTGACCACATTCGCCAAACGGCGCGGCACATCGGTGGTGCTGGTCGGCCACGTCACCAAGGATGGCCAGATCGCCGGCCCCCGTGTGGTGGAACACATGGTCGATACCGTGCTCTATTTCGAAGGCGAGCGCGGGCACCAGTTCCGCATCCTGCGCGCGGTCAAGAACCGCTTTGGCCCGGCCGACGAGATCGGCGTGTTCGAGATGACGGGCGCGGGTCTGGCCGAGGTCACCAACCCCTCGGCGCTGTTCCTGTCCGAACGCGGGCAGCCCACGGCCGGGTCGGTGGTGTTTGCGGGTATCGAAGGCACGCGGCCCGTGCTGGTGGAAATTCAGGCGCTGGTTGCTCCCACGCCGCAATCGCAACCGCGCCGGTCCGTGGTCGGCTGGGACGGCGGGCGGCTGGCGATGATCTTGGCGGTGCTGGAAGCGCGCTGTGGCATCCCCTTTGCGGGCCTCGACGTCTATCTGAACGTCGCCGGCGGGCTGAAGATATCCGAACCCGCCGCCGATCTGGCGGTCGCCGCTGCGCTGCTTTCCGCCCGCGAGGATGCCGCCGTGCCCGCCGACACCGTGATATTCGGCGAGATCAGCCTGTCAGGCGCGCTGCGCCCGGTGGGCCAGATGGAAAACCGGTTGAAAGAGGCGCAAAAACTTGGTTTCTCACGCGCGATCGTGCCGGCGGGTGGCAAGGGCGTGGCGGTGGCGGGCATGACGCTGACCGAACATCCCGACCTGACCGCTTTCGTCGGCGAGACTTTTGGCGCGGGGTAACGCGCCACACGAACCATAAGGGGCGGGCATGGACGGCTTTACCATCATCGACGGCGTCGTGGCGCTGGTCATCGTCGTCTCGGCGCTGTTGGCCTATTCGCGCGGGCTGGTGCGCGAGGCGCTGGCGATTGCAGGCTGGGTCGTCGCCGCCATCCTTGGCTTCACGTTCGCGGGGCAGGCCGCGCCCTTGGTCAAGGAAATTCCGGTGCTGGGCGGGCTGTTGGCGGACAGTTGCGAATTGTCGGTGCTGGCGGGGTTCGCCGCCGTCTTTGCCGTGGTGCTGATCCTGTTTTCACTGTTTTCGCCGCTGTTTTCCAGCCTTGTACAGCGGTCCGTCCTTGGCGGCCTTGATCAGGGGCTGGGGTTCCTGTTCGGCGTGCTGCGCGGTATCTTGCTGATCGCGGTGGCGTTCTTCGTCTATCAGACCGTGGTCACGGCGCAGGATATCGCCATGGTCGATGACAGCCGGTCGGCCCGGGTGTTTGCCCGCCTGACCGGCCAGATCGAAAACCGCAACCCCGATCAGGCGCTTGGCTGGGTGACGCAGCAATACGAAGGTCTGGTCAGCGCCTGCGACGCCCCGACCTGACCGGATCAACCCGACCTGACCAACCCGATCTGACCGTAACGTGTTCGCCGCCCCGCAGCATCGCTTCGTGACAGTGGGGTGACAAAGCCCTATAGCAAAGGCACCCCCGCAGCCGGATTCGGAGACATCCCGTGACCGAAAGTTCCGTGACAGAACCCATGCTGCCCCCAGCCCACCCGTTCGACGACGACAAATTGCGCGAAGAATGCGGCATTTTCGGCGTTCTGGGCCTGTCCGAGGCGGCGAATTTCGTGGCGCTCGGCCTGCACGCCTTGCAGCATCGCGGGCAAGAGGCGGGCGGCATCATCGCGCATGACGCCGCACATGGGTTCAATTCGGCGCATCGGTTCGGTTACGTCCGCGACAATTTCACCAATGCCACGCTGATGCAGACGCTGCCCGGCCATCTGGCCATCGGGCATGTGCGCTATTCCACCGCCGGCAAGAAGGGCGCGGTGATCCGCGACGTGCAGCCGTTCTTTGGCGAATTCGCCATGGGCGGTGCGGCGATCGCGCATAATGGCAACATCACCAATGCCGACAGCCTGCGGCGCGAGTTGATCGAACGCGGGTCGATCTTTCAATCCTCGTCGGATTCGGAATGCATCATCCACCTGATGGCGCGGTCGCTGCAACGCACCATCACCGAACGAATGGAAGACGCACTGCGCCGGGTCGAAGGCGCGTTTTCCGTCGTCGCCATGACGCGGACCAAACTGATCGGCGTGCGCGACCCCTTGGGTGTGCGCCCCTTGGTTCTGGGGCGCGTCGGCACCGATGGCTGGGTGCTGTCATCGGAAAGCTGTGCGCTGGACATCATCGGCGCGGAACTGGTCCGCGAAATCGAACCGGGCGAAATGGTGGTGATCGACCTGGAAAACGGGCTGGAAAGCCGGTTTCCGTTCCGCCGCCGCGCCTCGCGGTTCTGCATCTTCGAACATGTCTATTTCTCGCGGCCCGATTCGATCATCGGCGGGCGGTCGGTCTATGAAACCCGCCGCCAGATCGGCGTGGAACTGGCGCGCGAGGCCCCGGTCGCGGCCGATCTGGTCTGCCCGGTGCCCGATAGCGGCACGCCGGCCGCCATCGGCTATGCGGCGGAGTCGGGTATTCCCTTTGGCCTTGGCATCACGCGCAACCAGTATATGGGCCGGACGTTCATCGAACCCACGGAACAGATCCGCAACATGGGCGTGCGGCTGAAGCTGAACGTCAACCGCGCGCTGATCCGGGGCAAGCGGGTGGTTCTGGTGGACGATTCGGTGGTGCGGGGCACCACGTCGCGCAAGATCAAGGAGATGATCCTCGATGCGGGCGCGGCGGAGGTGCATTTCCGCATCGCGTCGCCCCCCACGGCCTGGCCCTGTTTCTATGGCGTCGACACGCCCGAACGCGAAAAACTGCTGGCGGCCACGATGACCGAGGACGAGATGCGGGTGCATCTGGGGGTGGACAGCCTGCGCTTTGTGACACTGGACGGGCTGTACCGCGCCGTGGGCGAGGCGAATGGCCGCGATCCCAAGGCACCGGCCTATTGTGACGCCTGTTTTTCCGGTGAATACCCGGTGGCGCCGTCCGACATGATCGAAAAGGGGTTCCGCCTGAAGGCCGCGGAATAGGGGGCACTGCCCCCTCGCCCGTGCCGGGCTCACCCCCGGGATATTTTTGAACCAGAGAAGCAGGGGACGCATCGTCATGTCCATTCTGATGCTGGATGCTCGCTGGCGGCGGTTGATGGAGCTGGGCGGGCCGGTGGATATCGGGTTCGACGAACCCGAGGATTGGCCGCATGGGGAGCGCGGCGCGGCGCCGGTGCTGGCGGTGGGGGCGGACCGCTTGGCCTCGGATCTGTGCCGGCTGGCCGACCGGCGTTTCCTGCGTGTGGTGATCGAGGTGGCGATCCTAGGCAGTGACGAACGGGCCTTTCTTGCGCCCTGGGCCGAGGTGGATCACCCGACCTTCTATGCCTATGTGGCGCATGCGACCGAGGGCGCGGCGGCACCGGACCCTGCAACGGGCTATCTGGCCAATGATCTGGCGCTGGCGGCAATCGGTACGGCGCTGGACCTGACATTTCCGCCCGATGCCCGGCCCACGGCGCGTCATCCGGCCTTTGCCGCAGCCTTGACATTTGATGCCCTGCTGGACCTTTACGCCGCGCTTGGACAGGATTTTCGGGCCGAACTTGGCCGGGGATGATTTGTGACAGCGCGGACCCTTGACGTTGCGCACTGGCTGTCCCACCACGCGGACCAAAGGAGAGCGAGATGACCCTGAAGATTGCCCTTGTCACCGGCGCCTCGCGCGGTCTGGGGGCCGCCATCGCCGAGGCGCTGGCGCCGGCCCATCACGTTGTGGCGGTCGCG
>JBGSJU010000395.1:0-1771 GCA_041741655.1 Rhodobacterales bacterium | reverse complement strand
GTGCGGCAACAGCGTGCCGCCCGGCGCAAATTCCGCCACCCCCATCACGACACCCGCCGTGGGCGTCCGGTCGGCACAGAACAGCGTGCGCCAGCGGACCGATCCAAAGGCCGGATCGTCGCCGCCTTCCAGCGGCAGATCCATCAGGTCGATCCGCACCGGCCCGGTTGCCAAGGCCAGCATCGCCGCAGCCAGCAAATCCCCGGGAAGCATGGCGCCATCGCCTGTTCCCACACCGTTCGCTGCCACGTCTTGTTCCATTGATCCGCGCATCTCCGCCACCCTGCCCCGCATTTACCGCTCTTCTAAGGCGCGGCCTGCCCCCGTCCCCCCACGGATGCGACATGGCCATGGCGGTTTTGCGCCCCAACTTGCGCATCCCGGCCCACCGCGTCTGATCTGGATCAAGGCGTGCCGGGCCATTTTGACGCATGATACCAGATTAACCGCACCCGGAGCACCGCCATGGCCCTGTCTACGCCAGACCTTCTGCCGCTTGTCGAACGCATTGGTGAACAACCGACTGCCGCCCTGATCGGGCTGATCACCGGCACCGTGTTCGGCGTCGCGGCGCAGCGGTCGCAATTCTGCCTGCGCGCGGCCACGGTCAGCTTTGCCCGCGGGTTGTGGGATGACAAGCTTGCGGTCTGGCTGTTGACCTTTTCCACCGCCGTCGTCTGGGTGCAGGCCGCGACGCTGCTGGGCCTGTTCCGCCCCGATGAGGCGCGGATGATGTCGGTATCGGGGTCGTGGTCGGGGGCCATTCTGGGCGGGCTGATGTTCGGCGTCGGCATGGTCCTGGCGCGCGGCTGTTCCGGGCGATTGCTGGTGCTGGCGGCAACTGGCAACCTGCGCTCGGTGGTCTCGGGGCTGATCTTTGCCGTGGTGGCACAGATGAGCCTGCATGGCCATCTGGCCCCGATCCGCGACCGGCTGGCCAGCCTGTGGATCACGCCCGGTGGGCGCAACATCAACCTGATCGAGGCACTGTCGCTGCCTACATGGTCGGGTCTGGCCTTGGGGCTGTTCAGCGCCGGGGTGGCTCTCTGGGTCGCGCGCAAGAACCGCATCGGCGCGGCGCGGCTGGTGTTCGGCGCGGGCGTCGGGTTTGCCGTAGCGCTGGGTTGGGTGCTGACCTACACCCTGTCGCAGATCGCCTTTGAACCGGTATCCGTGGCGTCCGCCACCTTCACCGGGCCGTCGGCGGCAACGCTGATGTTCGTGCTGGACAGCGGCAATTTCCTTGAATTCGACGTGGGCCTGGTGCCGGGCGTGTTCCTTGGGTCGTTCATCGCGTCCTCGCTGGCCGGCGAGTTCAAGTTTCAGGGCTTTGACGGCGAAGCGAACATGCGCCGCGCCATGACGGGTGCCGTGCTTATGTGGTTCGGCGGCATGCTGGCGGGGGGCTGTGCCATCGGCAACGGCGTCACCGGCGGGTCGATCTTTGCCGCCACGGCCTGGCTGGCGCTGTTGTCGATGTGGATCGGCGCGATGGTCACCGATGTGCTGGTCGATCAGCGCAGCGGCGCGCCCGTTGCAGTGTAACCGCGCCACCTGAGCCCTGACGGCAACCGCCGGGGCTTGCCCTTGTCCTGAAAACCGCCTTCCTTGGCCGGGTTGCCGCCAAGGGGTCCGACATGCGGTTTTCCCATCTGTCTGCCGCGCTGGTCGCGGTGCTGGTCGGTTATGGCGCGTCGGTGGCACTGCTGCTGGCGGCCGCGGCAGCCGTTGCCGCGACACCGGCACAGACGATCAGCTGGGTTGCCGCAGT
>JBGSJU010000394.1:0-1592 GCA_041741655.1 Rhodobacterales bacterium | reverse complement strand
TGCTGGTGGATGGCGATCAGGCTGACGGCGCGGGCGGCGGTCGGATCGCCCAACCGCGCGATGACGCGCGCGCGGGGCAGGCCGAACCGCACCAGGGGGCCGGATTGTTCCGCCTCGACCAGTTCGCCCTCTTTCGCGTTTCCAGTCGCGCCCGGCGGCACCTGCCATTCCGTGCCCTGTCCCTTGTCGATGGGCAGCACGCGCCCACCTTCGGCGGTCTTGCGGAAGATGCCGAGGATGCGTTTGGGGTTGGAGCCGATGCGGCGGATCAGGCGGGCCTCGTAATCATGCGGCTGGCCTTCGACGGCGGTCAGGCGACCGAGGATGCGGTCGCCCGCGCCCAAGGGTTCGCTGTCCTGCGCCACCAGAAGGATGCGCGGTTCCGCGCCATCGCCCGCCCATTCCAGCGGCTTTGCCCACAGATCCCCGTTGCGATCCGGCGCCAGCACCTGCAGCACCGATACCGGCGGCAGGCGGTCGGGGTCGCGGTACGACGTGACCCGTTTGACCAGTTGGCCGTCCGCCTCCATTTCGCGCAACACGCGCTTCAGGTCGATGCGATCCGCGCCCTTGATGTCGAAGGCGCGCGCAATGTCGCGCTTGGTGGCCTCGGTCGGGTTGTCCGCGATCCATTGCAGGATCTGCTCTTTGGAGGGGATCTGGCTCATGGCTCTGAGGTAGCACGCAGGGCCGGCTGCGTCATGGGGGAATGTTGCGCGGGCGGTGCGGTCGAGGGGGGCGCTGCCCCCCGCCCTTGCGGGCGCCCCCCGGGATATTTTTGAACCAGAGAAGCTGCGGGGTCAGTCCTCGCCCACCAGATGGCGGGTGCCACGGGCGCGGGCCAGCGCGATCTGCTTTTGGCGTTCGCGGAAACGGGTCTTGTCGGCGTTGGTCGTCTCCGCGTGGCACAGGTGGCACGACACGCCGTCCTCCCATTCCGGGCGGGCACGGTCGGCAGGCAGGACCGGGCGGCGGCAGGCATGGCAAAGCAAGTGGTCGCCGGTCCGCAGGCCATGCCCGACCGACACGCGCCCGTCGAACACGAAACAGTCGCCCTGCCACAGGCTTTGGTCCGCTGGCACCTCTTCGAGGTATTTCAGAATGCCGCCCTTGAGGTGGAACACATCGGTCACGCCTTGCTGCAACAGCCAGTTGGTGGATTTTTCGCAGCGGATGCCGCCGGTGCAGAACATCGCGATGCGCTTGTTGTGGAACCGGTCCTTGTTCGCGTCCCACCAGGCGGGGAAATCGCGAAAGCTGTGGGTTTGCGGGTCGATGGCGCCCTGAAAGGTGCCGATCGCGACCTCGTAATCGTTGCGGGTGTCGATTACGGCCACGTCCGGCGCGGTGATCAGCGCGTTCCAGTCGGCGGGAGTGACGTAATGACCCACGCGGGCACGCGGATCGACATCAGGCTGGCCCATGGTGACGATTTCGCGTTTCACCCGGACTTTCAGGCGGGGAAAGGGCGCGTGGTCGGCCGTGCTTTCTTTGCAGTCAAGATCCGCGCAACCCGGCAAGGCGCGGATCGCCGCCAGCACGGTGTCGATGCCGGCACGGTGGCCGGCGAGGGTGCCGTTCAGGCCTTCCGG
>JBGSJU010000393.1:0-4241 GCA_041741655.1 Rhodobacterales bacterium | reverse complement strand
GGCATCGGCCACCGGACCGGTCCACGGCCGGCCCGAAGCAATCGCCAGCGGCGTCTTCAGCAGCTTTTCGATATCCTTCATCTCGCCCTTTTCCTCGGGCGCGCAATAGGCGACCGCCTTGCCGTCACGCCCGGCGCGCGCGGTGCGCCCGATGCGGTGCACATAGGCTTCGGCCACGTTCGGCAATTCGTAGTTATAGACGTAGCGCACTTCGGGAATATCAAGCCCGCGCGCCGCCACATCGGTTGCCACCAGAACCCGCACGGTGCCGGCGCGGAACGCCGCCAGCGCACGATCCCGCTGGCCCTGGCTCTTGTTGCCATGGATCGAGGCGACCGCAAAGCCGACCTTTTCCAGATGTTGGGACAGCTTTTCCATGCCGTGTTTCGTCCGCCCGAACACCAGCGCCAATTCATCGCGGTGCTGGTCCAGATGTTCGATCAGCAATTCGGTCTTGACCGATTTGGCAACAAAATGCACCTCTTGCGTCACCTTGGCCGCGGTGGTGCCTGACGGGTTGACCTGCACGCGCACGGGGCGGTCCAGATAGGCGGCGGCGATTTCTTCCATCTGTTTCGGCATGGTGGCCGAAAACAGCATGGTCTGGCGCGCCTTGGGCAGCATGTTCGCGATCTGGCGCAGCACATGGATGAAGCCAAGGTCCATCATCTGATCCGCCTCGTCCAGCACCAGAAAATGGGTCAGGTCCAGCCGCAGCGCCTTGCGCGAGATCAGGTCCATCAACCGGCCCGGGGTCGCCACCAGAACATCGACACCACGCGCAAGGCCACGTTCCTGCGGCACAAAGCCGACACCGCCGACGATGGTGACGATCTTCAGCGGCGTGCCGACGGCCAGATGTTCCAGCGTTTCGGCGATCTGGCGCACCAGTTCGCGGGTCGGCGCCAGGATCAGCGCTCGGGTGGTTTTCGGCAGCGCATGCTTGCGCTCCTCGATCAGCCGCGACAGGAGCGGCAGGCCGAAGGCTGCCGTCTTGCCGGTGCCGGTCTGTGCGAGGCCCAGCACATCGCGGCCTTCCATCGCCGGCGGAATCGCCCGGGTCTGGATCGGGGTGGGTTCGGTGATGCCGCGCGCGGCAAGGCGTTCGCACAAATGGGCGCTTAGCCCCATCATTTCGAATTGTTTGGTCATGGGTCGTCTTTCCACCCGGCACATACCGGGCAAGAGGGGGCCGCCAGAGACGCACAGTGGCGCACGGGTCGGCGTCCTGAGCCTGCGGGCGGCGCAAACCCCCGCGGCCTCGTGCCATTGGGGCGGTTCCCGCGTCTCCCAGGCGTGATCTTGGGAAAATCCTGTGTCGGTCCGGGGTCACATCGGACCCCCCGGAATGGCAGAGTGCTGCCATGACCGGCTCACGCTGCCGGACCGTCTCGTGTCAGATGCGGCATCGCAGCGCGAATGTCAATGTCAGGTTGCGCGCGCTGGACAGCCATGATCCAGACGCATGGCCGCCCGCAATGCAGCGGGCTATCTTTGCCTCGCCCGGGCGGTTAGCAGGAAGGCGCGAACGGGGAGACAGGGATGGATAACACGCGCGGTGCGGTGCTGATGGTGGCCGCCATGCTGGCCTTTGCCATCGAGGACCTGTTCATCAAGAAACTGGCCGAGGCGGGTTTGCCGCTGGGACAGTTGATCATGTATCTGGGGCTGGGCGGCGCGCTGGCCTTTGCCATCGTGGTCCGCGCGCGGGGCGAGGCGTTGTTGTCCCCCGCGCTTTTGCAACGCAACGTGATGCTGCGCAATATCGGCGAGATCATCGGCACGCTGGGATTCGTGTCGGCCATCGCGCTGACGCCGATCTCGTCGGCATCGGCAATCTTTCAGGCCAATCCGCTTGCGGTCACGCTGGGGGCGGCGCTGTTTCTGGGCGCGCCGGTGGGCTGGCGGCGCTGGACGGCGATCGGGGTGGGATTTGCCGGCGTCATGATGATCGTGCGGCCCGGCGCGGCGGATTTCGATCCCCGGTCGATCTATGCGGTGATTGCGGTCGTGGGGCTGGCGATGCGCGATCTGGCAACCCGCACGGTCGGCCAAGAGGTCAGTTCGATGCAATTGTCGGCCTGGGGCTTTGCCATGCTGATCCCGGCGGGGCTGTTCATGTTCTGGCTGACCGGTCAGGCCCCCGTGGCGTTCCTGCCCTGGCAATGGGGGTTCATGGCGGCGGCGCTGGCTTGCGGGCTGCTGGGCTATTACGCCATCGTCGCTGCCAGCCGGCTGGGCGAGATCGCCTTTGTCACCTCGTTTCGCTATTCGCGGATGTTGTTCGCGCTGATCATCGGGGCGCTGTTCTTTGGCGAACGGCCCGACCTGATGACGCTGTGCGGGGCGGCGTTGATCGTCGCGTCGGGGCTTTACACGCTGCTGCGCGAACGGCGGCTGGCCCGGGCGGCGCGAAATGCCTGATCGACGGGCTGTTTGCGCAACCAGCCTTCCCCTGCGTGCCACGCCCGGATAGGACCGGCGCAATTGGCATCAGCCCCCGAAGGAGCGCCCCATGAGCACGATCATCGACATCCACGCCCGCGAGATTCTGGACAGCCGGGGCAACCCCACCGTCGAGGTGGACGTGACGCTGGAAGACGGCACGCTAGGGCGCGCCGCCGTCCCGTCGGGCGCATCGACCGGCGCGCATGAGGCGGTGGAAAAGCGTGACGGCGATAAACGGCGCTATCACGGCAAGGGTGTTTTGGAGGCCTGCGCGGCGGTGAACGGCGAACTGGCCGAGGAACTGGTGGGCATGGATGCGACCGAACAGGTCGCGTTGGACATGGCGATGATCGAAATCGACGGCACGCCGAACAAATCCCGTCTGGGCGCCAATGCCATTCTGGGCGTGTCGCTGGCGGTGGCCAAGGCAGCCGCCGATTTCTGCGCGCAGCCGCTCTATCGTTATGTCGGCGGCACGTCGGCGCGCGTCTTGCCGGTGCCGATGATGAACATCATCAACGGCGGCGAACATGCCGACAATCCGATCGACATTCAGGAATTCATGATCATGCCGGTCGCCGCCGCCGATATCCGCGAGGCGGTGCGCATGGGGTCCGAGGTGTTCCATGTGCTGAAGAAAGACCTGCATGCGGCGGGTCTGGCCACCGGCGTCGGCGACGAGGGCGGGTTTGCCCCCAATATCAGCAGCACCCGCGCCGCGCTGGATTTCATCCTGAAAGCCATCGAAACAGCCGGATACACCCCCGGCGAGGACATCATGCTGGCGCTGGATTGCGCGGCTACCGAGTATTACCACGACGGCAAATATGTGCTGTCGGGCGAGGGCCTGTCGCTGAACGCGGCGGAAAATGTCGCCTATCTGGCAAAGCTGTGCGCCGATTACCCGATCCTGTCGATCGAGGATGGCTGCGCCGAGGATGACTGGGACGGTTGGAAACTGCTGACCGATGCGCTGGGGTCCAAGGTGCAACTGGTGGGCGATGATCTGTTCGTGACCAACCCGGACCGGTTGATGCGCGGGATCAAGGCGGGCGTGGGCAATTCCATGCTGGTCAAGGTGAACCAGATTGGCACCCTGACCGAGACGCTGCGCGCCGTCGATATGGCGCATCGCGCGGGCTATACCAATGTGATGAGCCACCGGTCGGGCGAAACCGAGGATACCACCATCGCCGAACTGGCGGTGGCGACCAACTGCGGCCAGATCAAGACCGGATCGCTGGCGCGGTCGGACCGGCTGGCGAAATACAACCAGTTGATCCGGATCGAGGAAATGCTGGGCGAAACCGCGCAATATGCCGGGCGGTCGATCCTGCGCGGCTAGGGGCTTTTCCAACCGCCGGTGCTGCGCGGTCACTCGCCGCGCAACACCGCCGACACTGGTGCCAGCGCCACCCGTTCGGCGCGGTCCTGCAAACCCCACAACAGCAGGGCCGAAATCGTCTCGGGGCGCAGCCGGCCCAGCATGATGACCCCGATGGCATCCTGCCCGGCCTTGAAGGCCGCCTGATCCAGAAACCGGCGAATGGTGCCCGGGTCCTGCCCCTCGCCGTCGAAATCGCGGAAAACGGTCGCGGCGGGCACGCCAGCCTTTTCCGCCAGCTTGCGCGCGGTATCCAGCCCCTTGGGCAGGAACACCGCGCCGTGGCCCGACGCCGCCAGCATCGCCGTAACCTGATCGGCGGCTTCCTTGGTGGTCTGCACGCCGCTGCGGTCGCCTTCCATCACGGCCACGGCTTCGGGCAGCGTGGTCAGGATGGCGGCCAGCGCCT
>JBGSJU010000392.1:0-4545 GCA_041741655.1 Rhodobacterales bacterium | reverse complement strand
GCCGTGCTGGAGGTTTAGGCGATGGACCGCCGCCTGACACCCAGCAATGGTCGTGTCGCAGCGGCACAGTTGCGGGGGCGGGTGACGGCGGAACGGTTCGTCAAGGGCGAAGCGCGGCGCGTGTCGGTGCCGGTCGCCGACTTGTTGCACGAACCGCACGGGCGGCGCGAACGGCAGGTGTTGCTGGGCGATCCGCTGACGGTGTTCGAACGCCGCGAAGGCTGGGCCTTTGTCCAATCCGGCAAGGATGGCTATGTCGGCTATCTGCGCGCCGGGCAATTCGATGACCGCGGAGAACCCACGCATTGGATCACGGCGGCGGCGACGCATCTGTATCCCGAACCGGACATGAAACGCATCGAACGGGCGCGCCTGCCCTTTGGCGCCCGTCTGCGGGTGGTGGGTGACGCCAATGCGCGGTTTCTGGAAACCGAGGACGGATTTGTACCGCGCGCGCATCTGGCCCCGCTGGACTGGCATTTCCGCGATCCAGTGGCGGTCGCGGCGCTGTTTCTGGGCACGCCTTATCTGTGGGGCGGCAACAGCCGCGATGGCATCGACTGTTCGGGTCTGGTGCAGGCGGCCTGTCTGGCTTGCGGCATCATCTGCCCGGCGGACAGTGATCAGCAATCGGCGATGGTAGGGCAGTCGTTGCTGGATGCCGCGCCGTTGCAACGGGGCGATCTGGTGTTCTGGAAAGGCCATGTGGCGATGGTGGTCACGCATAACCGGCTGATCCACGCCAACGCGCATCACATGGCTGTCGCCTGCGAAGCGCAGGACGAGGCCGAAGCCCGCATCGTCGCGCAGGGCGATGGCCCGCCCGTGATCCGCCGCCGCCTGATTGCCTGACCCGGCCCGCGCGCTTATACCCCGCCTGACCTGACAGGAGGCCCGACATGGCGACGCATCCGAAAATTCTGGCCGACAAGGCGATGGCGCAAATCCGTGCGGGCCAGTTCAACGCCGCCTTCAAGACCGCAAAGGCCGCCGCAAAGGAACACCCGCGGGAAAGTTTTTTCCTGAACCTGTGCGGGCTTGCCTTGGTGCAGGGGGGCGCGCCGCGCGAGGCGGTAGACTGGTTTCGCAAGGCGCTGCGCCTGATGCCCGGCAACGTCGATGCGCAGAACAACCTGATCCAGACCTATGCCAACCTTGGTGAAACCGACCGCGCGCTGGACCTGATCGCCCGCGTGCTGCCCACGCGCACGGATCGCAATGTGCTGTGGTATCTGCAGGCGATGGCGCTGAACGCCGCCGGGCGCCTGACCGAGGCGAAGACGGTGCTGGACACCCTGATCGCCGCCTATCCCGGCGAGGCACGGGCGTGGAACCTGCGCGGCACCGTACGGTTCGGTCTGGACGAGGAACTGGAGGCGATGGCGGATCACGAACAGGCGCTGCGGCTGAAACCGGCGTCGCCCGATGTGCTGGTCAATCTGGCGCTGCTGTTGTCGCGCGCGGGCCGGATGGAGGACGCGCTGGCCGCCACCCGCAAGGCGCGCACGCTGGCACCGGATTATGACCTTGCCCTGATGCGCGAAGCGGCGATCCTGAACGAAATGGGCCAGACCGAGGCCGCCATGGCCACGTATCGCGCCGTTCTGGCCCTGCGACCCGACGATGCCGAGGCCCTGCTGGAAGCGGCGCAGATCGCAACGGGTGACGATCTGAAACAGGTGGCGGCGCAGGTGGACCGTGCGTTGGCCGGGGCCAAGGGGGCGGGCATCGACCGGGCCTATCTGCTGATCGCCAAGGCCCGCATGGCCCTGAAGGCCGGTGACCGCGCGGCCGCGGATCAGTATTTTGCCGAAGGCAACCGGCTGCATGCGCAGGCGCGACCTTTTGACGTGGTGCGCGCCGACCGCGAGATGGCGGAAACCTTGGCCCTGTTTCCCGCAGGCTATGTCGCGCCGCAGGCGCCCCCGTTGATGGACCCCCGGCCGATATTTGTATTGGGCCTGCCGCGGTCGGGTACGACCCTGACCGAACAGGTGCTTTCGGCGCACCCGATCGTGCATGGCGCGGGCGAATTGCCATGGATCGGGCGTGCGGCACGGCAGGCGGTCATGGCGGGCAGGCCGTTTGATGCCGACGCCGCGCGCGACTTTGTCGCCGCCTATGCGCGCGGACTGCCGCCGATGCCGCCCGGAACGCAGGCGTTCGTGGACAAGATGCCGGGCAACTACAAGCATCTGGGCTATATCGCCGCGGCCATGCCCAAGGCGGTGGTGATTTCCGTCCGCCGCGACCCGCGTGATGTGGCGCTGTCGATGTGGCAGACGCCATTCGGGGCGGACCGGATGGGATACAGCTTTGACCAGCGGTGGATGGCGCGCGAGTTGAACGAATATGCCCGCGTGATGGCGCATTGGGCGCGGCTGTTCCCGGGGCGGTTCGTGGAATTGCACTATGAAACGCTGGTCAATGACATCGACGGCGAAAGTCGCCGTCTGGCGCAAGCCTGCGGTCTGGATTGGCAGCCCGCGATGGCGCGCCCGCATGAAAACGCAAAGGCGGTTAGGACGGCCAGCCTGCAACAGGTGCGTCAACCGGTTTCAAACCGATCTGTGGGTGGCTGGCGGCGGCATGCCGATGCATTGGCCGATCTGATTGCGGGGCTGGACCCGGAATTGTGGCCCGATCTGGCACCCTGATCTAGTGGCCTGACCGCGCCCGAACCCATTCACACAAAAAGTAAAGGGCAGGTCCGAAGACCTGCCCTTCTTTAGGATCGTTGGCGTTCTGACGGATCAGAAGTTGAACTGCACACCCAAGTCGGCCTGAGTCAGGCCGTGGTCGGTCGAGATACCGCCCAGGACGGTTGCGCCGCCGCCCAGCGAATGCTCGACTTCGATGCCGTATGCCATGTCATCACGGCCCGGTGCGTTCGAGAACTGCTCGTCATAGGCGATGAACACGCCAACCTTGGTCGCGGCACCGAACTTGTACGAACCAGCGATGGCGGCCGACATGTTGCCTTCGTTGCTTTCCGCAACGGCAGCAGCAACGCCGAACGCGCCGAACGAGCCATCACCCGAGATCAGCCAATCAACGTCGCCGCTGATGTCCGAGTCGTTGTAGCCAGCGGTGACCGTGAAGCCCGAGAACTTGTAGGCCAGAACGATTTCAGTCCGGTCAACGTTCAGGTTCGAGCTCGAGATGTGCGCGGTGAAGTCGCCCACCGAGTAGATCAGTTCCACACCGTTGCGGCCAGCGCCGGCCGAGGTGTAGGTGTCCGATCCGAAGTTGGTCACGACGTTGGCCCAGCCAAGGCCTGCCAGACCGAACTGGCCGCCAGCGTAGGCGCCCGAGGTCGCGTCGATGGCGCCCAAGGTGTTGCCCACGCCCAGCGTCAGGCCACCGGCCGACACGGTGAAGCGGGGTGCGTTCAGACGTGCAACCGTCGAGGCCGCGCCGGCATCGTCCGACTGAATACGAACGCGAGCGCCGAACTTCACGCCGCCATCAGCTTCAGTCGAAGCGTCGATGGTCAGACGGAAACGCGATTCCAGACGGGTTTCAGGACCTGCGCCCGGACCGAACACGTCGTCAGCGGTACCAAACACGTTGTCTGCGCCGTCGCCGGTTACGGTGCCTGCGTCGCCTTGATCGATGTACAGAATGCCAAACCGGCCATAGCCCGAGAATTTGACATCAGCAGCGGCCATGCCGGCGGTGGCAACCAGCGCGGACGTGGCGAGAAGAATTTTTTTCATCTTTTTTCCCTCGGTGTTTCTATCATGCGCCCCAAGACGGGGAATCCGCATTGGGTATAGCGTGTGTTTCGCTCCAACCGGGGGGGTGATGCAAGCAACAGACCGGACGGCCCGGGATTGTGGTGCCAAATGGTGCAGCTTTGCCACAGTCGCGCCGTCCCGCCCAAGGGGAGCTCTGGCTCCGGAAAGCCCTGGCAAAAGCCCGGCAAAGTCCCGCAAAAGGCGCTGATCTGGCACGCGGCGGGCGCGGTTGACATTCGCCTTGCCCCGATGCGGCCCCTTCGATAGGACAAGACAAGTGAAAAGCCGGGTTTTGTCATGATCCTTACGCGCCGCTGGAAGATCGCTGTCGTTCTTGGGCTTGCCGTTGCGACAGCGGGCTGCACGAGTGTCTATCGGGCGCCGGGCGATCCCTTGATCCCCGGCGATGCGGACGCGGCGATCGAAGAAAGCCTTGCGCGCCGCGGTACCGGCGAACAGGCGGGCGACGGCACCTCGATCTTTGATCTGTTCCGTCCCAGCAACAGCGATCTCAGCGTCGCGGTGAACAAATACCTGTGGAATGCATCGCTGGAAGTGCTGAATTTCATGCCGGTGCAATCGGTTGATCCCTTTTCCGGCGTGATCGTGATGGGGTATGGCACACCGCCGGGGGGCGGACGGTCCTATCGGGCCACGGTTTATATCAAGGACCCGGCGCTGGAAGCGCGGTCGCTGGTTGTGGCGTTGCAATCGCAAGGTGGCGGCGCGGTGACGGGTGGCACACAGCGCGCGGTCGAGGATGCGATCCTGTCGCGCGCGCGCCAGTTGCGGATCGCGGACCGCG
>JBGSJU010000391.1:0-9533 GCA_041741655.1 Rhodobacterales bacterium | reverse complement strand
TTGCGGCGGCGGTGATCGGCGGGTTCGGGTCGCTGCCCGGCGCGTTGGCCGGTGGTCTGATCGTCGGGTTGATCGAGCCGTTTGCCGCCCGTTACCTGCCCCCCGGTTATAGCCAGATCGCGCCCTATGCGCTGTTGATCGCGGTGCTGCTGTTCCGCCCGCACGGCCTGTTCGCGCAGGTCCGCACAAAAAAGGTCTGACGCCATGCGGTTTCATTTCAAGACCAGCTACGATCAGGACATCAACCTGTTCATCGACGCGCGCAAGGCGGTCAGTTATGGCCTGTTGGTCGCGGCAGCGGTCGCCCTGCCCTTCGTGATCGACGATTTCTATCTGGGCGAGGCGACGAACGTGCTGATCTGGGCCATCGCCGGGCTGGGTCTGATGCTGTTGACCGGGCAGACGGGTCAGGCGAGCCTTGGCCATTCCGCCTTCATGGCGCTGGGGTGCTATGCGACTGTGCTGATGATCGAGGCGGGGGTGCCCTTTCTTCTGGCGTTGCCGCTGGCGGGCATCATCACCGGCGTCGTGGGCGCGCTGATCGCCATTCCGGCGCTGAAACTGCACGGGGTGTATCTGGCGATTGCCACGCTGGCGCTGGCGATCCTTGCCGATGACATCATCGTGCTGCTGGGGCCGTGGACGGGCGGCGTGAACGGCAAGATCGCGCCGGATATCGTCATATTTGGCCAGGCGATCAATCGCTGGGGCAATCCGGTGGAATGGTATTACGTCGTGCTGGTGGTGACGATCATCGTGACGCTGTTCTACCGCAACCTGCTGCGTGCGCCGATGGGTCGCGCCTTTGCCGCCGTCCGCGACAGCGAGATTTCGGCGCAGGCCATGGGCGTCGATGTGGCGCGCACGAAAACCATCGCCTTCGGCATTTCCTGCGCCATCACCGGCATAGGAGGGGCGTTCATGGGCATGTTCGCGGGCGCCTTCAACAACGAGACGTTCAATTTCCTGCTGTCGATCCAGTTGTTGATGATGATCGTGGTCGGCGGTCTGGGCTTCATCCACGGCGCGTTTCTGGGCGCGGTGGTGATCGCTTTCCTGCCGCAACTTCTGTCCATCGTGTCCGACACCATCGGCGGCGGCGTCGCCATTCCGGGGCTGGAGGCGGCGGTGTTCGGCGGTATCCTGATCCTGTTCCTGCTGTTCGAACCCATGGGGCTTTATGGTCGCTGGCTGAAGATCCGCACGTTTCTGGAACTGTTCCCCTTTGCCCGCAAGGACATGTTCAAGCGGCAGAAAAGCTATCTGAAAACGGAGCGCCTCAGATGAGCCTGCTGGAACTTGAAGGCGTCACGCTCAAATTCGGCGGGTTGACCGCCGTCAACAACCTGACCCTGTCGGTCGAGGAGGGCGAGGTCTTCGCTCTCGTCGGACCCAACGGCGCGGGGAAATCGACGGTGTTCAACCTGATCTCGCGGTTCTACACGCCGGTGTCGGGCACGATCCGCTTTGATGGCAAGGATCTGCTGAAGATGGCGCCGCACGAGGTGCCATCCTTGGGCATCGCGCGGACGTTCCAGAATATCGAACTGTTCCATCAGGCGACCGTGTTGCAGAACCTGCTGGTGGGGCGGCATCGCCACCGCACGTCGGGCCTGATCCCGCAACTGCTTCACCTGCCATCGGTGCGCAACGAAGAACGCGCGCATCGCGCCGCGGTCGAGGAGGTGATCGACTTCCTCGACCTGCAACCCTACCGCGACAAGCTGATCGCGGGGCTGCCCTACGGTGTGCGCAAGGTGGTGGAACTGGGCCGTGCGCTGGCCTCGAAACCGCGCCTGTTGCTGCTGGACGAACCCGCCTCGGGCCTGTCGGTCGAAGAAACCCAGAACATGCGCTGGTGGATCGACGATATCCGCCGCCAGATGGGCATCACCGTGTTGATGGTGGAACATGACATGGGGCTGGTGGGCAAGGTCAGCGACCGGGTGATGGCGCTGGCGGATGGCGCGCAACTGGCCATCGGCACCCCCGCCGAGGTGCAATCGCATCCAAAGGTGATCGAGGCCTATCTGGGCACCGGGGCGATTTCGAAAACCGCCAATGCTGCGGGAGAACGGGTATGAACATCCAGACCGCAGACCAGCCTGCGACACAGGCGGCACAAGGCAAAGCCCTGCTCCAGATCAACAATCTGGAAACCTTCTACGGGCCCATCATGGCCATTCGCGGTGTCAGCCTGGAGGTGCACAAAGGCCGCGTCGTCACCGTGCTGGGCGCGAATGGCGCGGGGAAAACCACGCTACTCAAAACCATTTCCGGCATCATGGACCCGGAAAAGGGCGAGATCCTGTTCGACGGCCAGCCCATTCAGGGCCTTGAACCGCACAAGGTGGTGCGTGCGGGCATCGTGCATGTCCCGGAAGGCCGCGAGGTGTTCCCGCTGCTGACGGTCGAGGAAAACCTCGCCCTTGGCGCCTATACCCGCAGCGATGCGGCGGAAATTGCCCGCGACCGCGATCTGGTGTTCGCCTATTTCCCGATCCTCGCCGAACGGCGCAAGCAAGAAGCGGGCACGCTGTCGGGCGGGCAACAACAGATGCTGGCGATCGGGCGCGGGTTGATGTTGCGCCCGCGCATCATGTTGCTGGATGAACCCAGCCTTGGCCTGTCGCCGATCCTGACGCAGGAAATTTTCGCCATCCTGAAACGTCTGAACCGCGACGAAGGTGTCACCATGATGGTCGTCGAACAGAACGCCGCCGTGGCACTGGATCTGGCGGATGATGGTTATGTCATGGAACTGGGCCGCATCGTGATGTCGGGCAGCGCCGACAAGCTGGCGGCCTCGGACGATATCAAGAGTTTCTATCTGGGCCATTCCAACGAAGGCGCGCGCGGCGAACGGCGTTGGAAACGCAAGAAAACCTGGCGCTGAAGAATGGGGAGGTGACGCAATGACCCGACACGCACAGATCCCGCCGATGGAAACCGTCAAGGGCGTGGCGATCAACGCCACACCGGGCACGCGGCCCGTGCTGGTCGATGGCTGCGACACCGTTCCGGCGCTGTTTCGCCATCGCTGCAAACAGGATCCCACCCGCATCGCGCACCGCGAAAAGACGCTGGGCATCTGGCAGGCCTTCACTTGGGGCGACTATTGGCAACACGCGAAATGGATCGGGCTGGGGTTGCGGCGCCTTGGCCTGCAACGCGGCGACGTGGTGCAGATCCTGTCGGAAGACCGCAAGGAATGGCTGTATTTCGACATGGGCATCCAATGCGCAGGCGGCATCGCGTCGGGCATCTACACCACCGATGCGGCGGCGCAGGTGGCGTATATCTTGCGCGACAGCGCGTGTCGGTTCCTGATCGTCGAAAACGAGGAGCAACTGGACAAGTTCCTTGAAATCCCCGACGGCGCGCCAACCGTCGAACGCATCATCATTCTGGAAGATGAGGGGCTGCACAACCTGTCGGGCGACCGGTACCTGTTTCTGCCCGACCTTTACAAGCTGGGCCAGCTCGAGGACGCCGAACACCCCGAGGGGTTCGATGCCGAGATTGACCGCGCGGCGGCGGGGGACACGGCGCTGCTGATCTACACCTCGGGCACCACGGGCGCGCCCAAAGGCGCGATGCTGACCCAAGAAAACGTGCTGGCGGCGATGCAGGCGGGTCTGCGCGAACTGGCGATCGATCCGGGCGCGGAACAGATTTGTTTCCTGCCGCTGTGCCACATTTTCGAACGCAACAATTCCAGCTACTTTCCGCTGGCCGTGCGGTCGATCGTGAATTTCGCCGAAAGCCCGGAAACGGTGTTCGAAAACCTGCGCGAAATCAGCCCGCAGACCTTTTCCGCCGTGCCGCGGGTATGGGAAAAGATCTATTCCCGCGTGCTGATCCTTGGGCAAGAGGCGACGCCCTTGGGCCGGCTGGCGTTTGGCCTTGCGATGAAGGCGGGACTGGCGCGCGCTGATGCCGAAGCGGCGGGCAATCAACTGGGGCTGTCGGCCAAGGCGGGCGTCGCACTGGCGGAAATGTTCGTGTTTCGAAACCTGCGGCAGATGCTGGGCATGGACCGGCTGCAACAGGGCATTTCGGGGGCCGCGCCGATCAGCCCCGCGCTGTTGCGCTGGTATCGCGCCATCAGTGTGCCGATCTACGAAGGCTACGGCATGACCGAAAACACCGCGACCTGCACCGTGAATCGCGCCGCCGCAAACCGGTTGGGCACGGTCGGCCCGGTGATGCCGGGCGTTGCGTTGCGCATCGCGCCGGATGGCGAGATCCAGACGCAGGCGCTGACCAATTTCAAGGGCTACTGGAACCTGCCCGACAAGACCGCCGAGACGTTCACCGCCGACGGCTGGCTGCGCACCGGCGATATCGGGCGGATCGACGATGACGGGTTTCTGACCATCACCGGCCGGATCAAGGACATCATCATCACCGCCGGCGGCAAGAACATCACGCCCGCCGACCTGGAAAGCCGGCTGAAGTTCAGCCACTACATCAGCGATGCCGTGGTGATCGGCGACAAGCGCAAATACCTGACCTGCCTGATCATGATCGATCAGGAAAACGTCGAGAAATTTGCGCAGGATGCCAAGGTGCCGTTTTCGGATTTCGCCTCGCTCTGCCGCGCGCCGCAGGTGATCGACCTGATCCGGTCCGAGGTGGACGCGGTGAACGCCGAATTTGCCCGCGTCGAACAGATCAAGGATTTCCGCCTGATCGATGTGCTGTTGACCCCCGAGGACGAGGAGTTGACCGCCACGATGAAGCTGAAACGCGCCACCGTCGAACGGCGGCACAAGGCGCTGATTGATGCCATGTATCAATCATAGTGTATCAACCATAAGCCCCTGTGGAGGGGGCCTGTCTCTGGGAGGAGAAACGATGAAGACCATAGTGAAGGCACTGGCGATCACCGCCGCAACGCTGTCGCTTTCGGGCGCGGCGCTGGCGCAGCAGGGCGTGACCAAGGACGAGGTGGTGATCGGATCGGTCAATGACCTGTCCGGCATCTTTGCCGCCGTCGGCGTGCCCGCCGTGAATGGCGCGAACCTGAAATTCGATGAGGTGAACGCGGCAGGCGGCGTGCATGGCCGCAAGATCCGCTTCGTGGTCGAGGATCACGGCTATCAACTGCCGAAAGCCACGCAGGGCTACAACAAGCTGATCAACCGCGATCAGGTGTTCGCGATGCTGCTGTCGCTGGGCACGCCGCATAACCTGGCCGGGTTCCAGTTGATGGACCCCAAGGGCATCATCAACATCAACCCGCTGACGGCAGCGCGCGAGATGTTGCAGGAACCCGTCGAAAACAAATTCACCGGCTTTTCCAGCTACTATGACCAGATCAAGACGGGTCTGGCCTATCTGGGCGCAACCTATGGATTGAAAAAGGCCTGCACGATGTATCTGCCGACCGATTTCGGCAAGGAAATCGCGCTGTCCACCAAGGAAAACGCCGCCGCGGCGGGCATGGAATTCGTGACGGAAACCACCCACAAGCCCGACGAGCAGGATTTCGTCGGCGCGGTGCAGAAACTGCAGGCCGAGGGCTGCGAGGTCGTGACCATGGCCTTGGGTGTGCGCGCGGGCATCACGGTGGTCGGCACGGCGAAACAACTGGGCTGGACCAACGTGAAATTCCTCGCGTCCTCCGCCGGGTTCCTTGAAGTCGTCGCCGCCGTGCCGGGCGGCGTGACCGAAGGGCTTTACGCCGCTGCCGGCTGGCAGGACATGGTGGGCCGGATGGATGTCCCCGAGGTCAAGGCCTTTGCCGACGCCTATCAGGCGCGGTACAACCAGCCCGCATCGGGTTTTGCGATGCTGGGTTACAACGGGGCCGAAACCGTTGTGAAGGCGCTGGAAGCCGCCGGTCCCGACCTGACCGCCGACACGTTCCGCGCAGCGATGGAGAATCTGGCCTATGACAGCGCGCTGACCGGCACCACGGTCAAATACACCCCCGAAAACCATCAGGGCGTGAACGACGTGGTGATTTCGGTGGTCGAAGGCGGCATCTGGAAAATGGTCGCCAAGCAGTGACCGCCGGTTGAACACCCGGACGGAAAGAGCGCCTACGGGCGCTCTTTTTCGTTTTGATTCGCTGGTTCGGCGGCAATACCGGGGGACACCCCGCGATGCGGGAAAATTAATTGCTTGGATCAGGTTAACTAGGATCTGACGGTTTTGTGATGCAACCGCGGCCGCAATTGGCCACAACCAGCGGGAAAAACAGCATCTTTTCAGATTTTTTTCTGATTTTACAGAACTCTAATAAAAATATTTACAGGAAAACCTCATAAAAGAAGATAGTTACAGGCGGCTTGACTTGCGATACCACTGTGTCAGGGACGGAAACGCGTCGGCGGCAAACCGCCGGATCGGTGAGACAGGCAGGGTTTGGCCCTGCATCGAGGAGGACCCATGTCAGACACCACCTACCCGCCATCGGCGGAATTTGTTGCATCCGCGCATGTCGATGCCGGACGCTACCGCGACATGTATGCCGCGTCGATCACGGACCCGCAAAATTTCTGGGCCAAGGAAGGCCGGCGCATCGACTGGATCCGCCCCTACACCCGCGTCAAGAACACCTCGTTCGCTCCCGGGGCCGTGTCGATCAAATGGTTCGAAGACGGCACGCTGAACGTGGCGGCCAACTGCATCGACCGCCATCTGGGCACCCGCGCCAACCAGACCGCGATCATCTGGGAACCCGATGATCCCAATGAGCCGGCGCTGCACATCACCTATCTGCAACTGCTGGACCATACCTCGCGGATGGCGAACGTGCTGAAGGGCATGGGCGTCGGCAAGGGCGACCGCGTGGTGATTTACCTGCCGATGGTGCCCGAAGCGGCCTATGCCATGCTGGCCTGTGCGCGGATCGGCGCCATCCATTCCATCGTTTTCGCCGGTTTTTCGCCCGACGCCTTGGGCCAGCGGATCAACGGCTGCGACGCCAAGGTGGTGATCACCGCCGACCACGCGCCGCGCGGCGGGCGCAAGACACCGCTGAAATCGAACACCGATGCGGCGCTCTTGCATTGCAAGGACAGCGTCAAGGTGCTGGTCGTCAAACGCACCGGCGACCAGACGACCTGGGTGGCCGACCGCGACCATGACTATACCGCGCTGGCCGCCGAGGCGTCGCCCTATTGCACGCCCGCCGAAATGAACGCCGAAGACCCGCTGTTCATCCTTTACACGTCGGGGTCCACCGGCCAGCCGAAGGGTGTCGTGCATACGTCGGGCGGCTATCTGGTCTACGCGGCGATGACGCATCAGATCAGCTTTGATTACCATGACGGCGATGTGTTCTGGTGCACCGCCGATGTCGGCTGGGTGACCGGGCACAGCTATATCGTCTATGGCCCGCTGGCCAACGGCGCGACGACCATCATGTTCGAAGGCGTGCCGACATGGCCCGACGCGGGCCGGTTCTGGGAAGTCTGCGCCAAGCACAAGGTGAACCAGTTCTACACCGCGCCCACCGCAATCCGGGCGCTGATGGGTCAGGGCACCGGCTTTGTCGAAAAGCACGACCTGTCGTCGTTGAAACTGCTGGGCTCGGTCGGCGAGCCGATCAACCCCGAAGCGTGGAACTGGTACAACGAAAATGTCGGCAAGGGACGTTGCCCGATCGTGGACACGTTCTGGCAGACCGAAACCGGGGGTCACATGCTGACGCCGCTGCCCGGTGCCACGGCGCTGAAACCCGGCGCGGCGCAGCAGCCGTTCTTTGGTGTCAAACCCGTGGTGCTGGACCCCACATCCGGCAAGGAAATCACCGAAACCGCCTGCGAGGGCGTGCTGTGCATCGCCGACAGCTGGCCGGGCCAGATGCGCACGATCTGGGGCGATCACGCCCGGTTCGAAAAGACCTATTTCGGCGACTACAAGGGTTTCTATTTCTCGGGCGATGGCTGCCGCCGCGATGCCGATGGCGACTATTGGATCACCGGTCGCGTCGATGACGTGATCAACGTGTCCGGCCACCGCATGGGCACCGCCGAAGTCGAAAGCGCGCTGGTCGCGCATCTGAACGTCGCCGAAGCCGCCGTGGTCGGCTATCCGCACGCGATCAAGGGTCAGGGCATCTATGCCTATGTCACACTGATGAACGGCGTGCAGCCCAGCGACGATCTGCGGAAGGAACTGGTCAGCTGGGTGCGCAAGGAAATCGGCCCGATCGCCAGCCCGGACCTGATCCAATGGGCGCCCGGCCTGCCGAAAACCCGGTCGGGCAAGATCATGCGCCGCATCCTGCGCAAGATCGCCGAAAACGATTACGCCACGCTGGGCGACACCTCGACGCTGGCCGATCCGTCGGTGGTCGATGACCTGATCGCCAATCGCATGAACAAGGTGTGATGTGATGAAGGCCGCCAGCACGTCGGATATCATGACCAAATCGCCGGTGCTGATCCTGCTGGGCCCGCCCGGGGCCGGCAAGGGCACGCAGGCGCGCATGCTGGAAGAGGATTTCGGCCTGATCCAGTTGTCCACCGGTGACATGCTGCGCGCCGCCGTGGCGGCGGGCACCGATGCGGGCCGCGTCGCCAAATCGGTGATGGAGGCCGGAGGGCTGGTCAGCGACGACATCGTGACAGCCATTCTGGCCGAACGGATGTCGGACCCAGACACCGCGCGCGGCGTGATCTTGGACGGGTTTCCGCGCACCGATGCGCAGGCGCATGCGCTGGATGTCATGCTGGCCGATCTGGGCCGCGCCGTCACCGCCGCCATCAGCCTTGATGTGGACGATGACGCCATGGTGGGCCGCATCGCGGGTCGCTACACCTGCGCCGCCTGCGGCGAAGGCTATCACGATGAATTCAAGCAGCCGGCCCATGCGGGCATCTGCGACAAATGCGGCGGCACGGCGTTCAAGCGCCGCGCCGACGACAAGGCCGAAACGGTGCGCGACAGGCTGATGGCCTATCACGCCCAGACGGCACCGCTGATTGCGTATTACGAGGGGCGCGGGTTGCTGACCCGGATCGACGCGATGGGACCCATCGCTGACATCCGGGCGGCGCTGGCGGGTCTGGTAAGAACCGCGACGGCTTGACGGGGGAGTCCGACCCCCCGCAAGCCGGGGTGTGGACATGGAAAACGAAAAGGGAGTGAAACACATGGCGGAAACAAAAAGTTCGAACGCCTACTGGGCAGCCAACGTCCGGATCATCCTGATCTCGCTGGTGATCTGGTTTGTCTGTTCGTTCGGGTTGGGCATCATCCTGCGCCCGGCGTTGAAGGGCATTTCGGTGGGCGGCGCCGATCTTGGGTTCTGGTTTGCCCAGAACGGGTCGATCTACGTCTTTCTCGTCCTGATCTTCGCGTATGCGTGGCGGATGAACAAACTCGACAAAGAATTCGGCGTCGAAGAATAAAAAGGGAACAACAGGGATCATGGATCAGTTTACTCTCAACCTCATCGTCATCGGGCTGTCGTTCGCGCTGTATTTCGGCATCGCGTTCTGGGCCCGTGCCGGTTCGACGGCAGAATTCTATGCCGCCGGTCAGGGCGTTCCGCCCTTGATGAACGGCATGGC